>NZ_JBBAWK010000012.1:0-31403 GCF_040397215.1 Candidatus Limnocylindrus sp. | reverse complement strand
CACTCGGCGATGGCACGACCAGTAACGCGTCGAGCCCACAGGCGGTCATCGGCGGCCTCAAGTTCACCAGCATCAGCGCAGTTGCCTACAGTCGGACCTGCGGCCTCACCTCGCGTGGTGCCGCCTACTGCTGGGGTTATAACGGCTCCGGCGTACTCGGCGATGGCACGACGACCGATTCCGGCGTGAACGGCCCACAGGCGGTAATCGGCGGCCTCAAGTTTGTAAGCCTGGGCGCTGGCTGGTATCACGCCTGCGGCCTCACCTCGCGTGGTGCCGCCTACTGCTGGGGCGATAACGGCTACGGCCAACTCGGCGATGGCACGACGACCACTTCCGGCGTGAACGGCCCACAGGCGGTAATCGGCGGCCTCAAGTTTGCGAGCATTCTCACCGGTGAGCATCAAACCTGCGGCCTCACCTCGCGTGGTGCCGCCTACTGCTGGGGTTATAACGGCGGCGGAAGTCTCGGCGATGGCACGACGAGCACTTCCGGCGTGAACGGCCCACAGGCGGTAATTGGCGGCCTCAAGTTTGCTTCGCTCTCAACGGGGGGCTACCACTTCACCTGCGGAATCACCTCGCGTGGTGCCGCCTACTGCTGGGGCAGTAACCATTTCGGCCAACTCGGCGATGGCACGACGACCGATTCCGGCGTGAATGGCCCACAGGCGGTAATCGGCAGCCTCAAGTTCGCCAGCATCGGTGCAGGCGGCAATCATTCCTGCGGCCTCACCGCGAGTGGTGCCGCCTACTGCTGGGGCGATAACGGCTACGGCCAACTCGGCGATGGCACGACGACCACTTCCGGCGTGAACGGCCCACAGAGCGTGCAGTAACACGCAGTACACGCACACTCACCCCCCTGTCCACGGAGCGTGGGCAGGGGGGTTTAGCTTTGGCTGAGTGGGTGCCTGGAGGGCGTGAAACGGAATCGGGGGGAGGGCGCCTTAGGTATACGTGGGGCCCGACGCTGGCGGGCATAGGGTCCCACTCTCCCCTGGCTCTTTGAGCCCTCCCTGGCTGGCTAGGGGCGCCCGGCGACCGCCTGGGCAAGGGTGGTGAAGCGCACGCCGCCAAGGGCTTTTCCTGCAGCAATGATCGCCTCGAGCACCTCGGCGCGGCTGCCGCGACCAATGCATTCAGGGTGGAAGGTGTAGGTCAGTACTCCACTGCGCAGGCTCTTGTCTGCCGTGGCGCGGGCATGCGCCAGGCGCAGCTCGGCAAGGGCTACTTCGGCGAAGGCACTCGGGGGTGATGCCGGTCCGCCGCCGCGCCCCGGTTCGAACCAGGGCCAGTCGTCGAGCCAGTGGCTGATCGGTGCTTCGAGCAGCGTGCCATCGGTGCCAAGCGTTGAACGTTCTGTTGTGTGTTTGTCGCCATGGCGCACGGGGGTGATGCGCGTCTCCTCCCAGGCGAGCGACGAGTCGTAGGTAAAGCCCGCCTCTTCCACAAACTTGAGGGTCTGTTCAGAGAGCGACCAGTAAGGGGCGCGGAAGCCAACGATGGGTGCGGTGTAGCCGGCGCTCTTGGCGGCTGTGGTGAGGGCCGCCTTCTGGCGCACGATCAGGTCGCGCTCTTCGTTGGCGGGGAGGGCGGCGTGGTCTTCATGGGCCCAGCCGTGGCAGCCAACCTCATGGCCGCCGGCGACAATGGCGGCGAGGCTCTCGGGCCAGGTGTGTGCGGTATGCACTGGAACAAAGAAGGTGCCAGGCACGGATTCACGCGCGAGGATGGTGAGAATGCGCGGCAGGCCAACTCGCGGGCCGAACTCGCCTGTGGAGCGATCGAAGGGGAGATGCTCCTTCTCTACGTCCGAGCTAATGGCATCGTGATCGAAGGTCAGTGCGACCTGCAGGATCACCTCGTTCGCAGCCTGGTTCATGGGCGAAGGGTAGCGCCAATCCGCTATCCTTCCCCTCCCGCGGTGCGGGATCGGTCGGGGCGTAGCGCAGCTTGGTAGCGCGCGTCGTTCGGGACGACGAGGTCGGAGGTTCAAATCCTCTCGCCCCGACCAGTATCACCAGTGATCTGGCGATCTAAGCGAAGATACGCACATGCGCCCTTAGCTCAGCGGATAGAGCATCTGGCTTCGGACCAGAGGGTCGGGGGTTCGAGTCCCTCAGGGCGCACCACATCTCATCTCGCAATCTGCTCCGCACGCAGATGTGAAATCTCAAAGATGCGCACCATTTCGCTTGACCGATTCACCGATGCGCGCCACGATCAGAATATGAAGATTCTCCTCATTGAAGACGACGCCCGACTTGGCCCGCTGATTGCGCGACTCCTCACCGCCGAGCGCCACACCGTGCAGCTCTGCGCGACCGGAGCCGACGGCATCACCTTCTGGGAGTCTGCGTCGTGGGACCTCATCATTCTCGATCGTATGCTCCCTGATCTGGAGGGCTCGTCAATCCTGCGCGACCGCCGCCACGCTGCCGACACCACACCAGTCCTGATGCTCACCGCCCTCGGCACCGTCGACGATCGCGTCGAGGGGCTCGATGCAGGCGCTGACGATTACCTCACAAAACCGTTTGCCGCCACCGAGCTGCTGGCGCGCGTGCGCGCCCTTGGGCGCCGCGGTGAGATGTCGGCGAGCGGCGAGGCCGAACGCGAGGTGGTACCCGGCCTGCTGCTTGATGAGGGGCGCCATGCGCTCACCGCGGGTGAGAAGGTCATCGACCTTTCGGCGCGCGAGTACGCACTGATCGCCTACCTGATTCGCAATCGTGGCATTGCCCTCACACGGCAGCAGCTGCTCGACGAGGTGTGGGGGGCTGAGCCCGATGTCTACTCCAATGTCGTTGACCTGTACGTGCACTACCTGCGCAAGAAGTTTGAAGAGGCCGGATACAGCGACCTGCTCAAGACGGTGCGCGGCGTTGGCTACCGCTTGACCGACGCACCAAAGGAGAAATAGCCGTGCCGCTCCGCGACGAGTTCAAGGGTGAGGGGATCGAGGCGCTCCTCGCGCGAACCCGTCGCCAGATGTCGCTCTTCATCCTCGGTGCCACTGCGCTCATCGTGGCGGTCGTTGGTGTTGGTGGGGCCGTTGCTGGCAATAGCGCGCTTGATGCCGGTCTTGATAACGCCCTCGTGGCGCGGGCGGAACGCATCGTAGTCGTGATTCAAGCCCAGCTGCCGCCACTCCCAGGGGTTTCTCCCGGTCCGAGCACCTCGCCAAATCCGAGCGAAAGTCCTGACGAAACCGAAGGGCCGGGCGCATCAGTAAGTCCAAGCGAATCAGAAGATCCAGGGCAGGATCGCTCCCCGCGCCCGAGCAGTGACGTTCCCAAGCCTAGTGGTGAACCAGATGATGGTCAGGGCGACAGTGGTCACGCGCCGTCTGCTGCCACCGTGTCGTTTGCTGTTGTCGCGGCGGTCCATCGCGCTGATGCGCCGCCCTCGATTCCGCCCGAGCTCACCGAGCAGGAGTACGGAGCTGGTGGCCCCTGGGCCGTGCTTGACGCAAATGGTGCGATCCTCGCGCGCTCCGCGGGAGGTGGCGCCGATTTTCCAATCCTGACACTGATGAATGCCGCGGCTACGCGACCATCTGCGCAAACAGTGCTGATCGGCAGCGTCGAGTTCCGCGTTGTGACGACGCCGATCCGGCACCCGCAGGACCTGAACGGCAAGGTGCTCGGCTATGTGCAGGTGGCTGGCCGACTCGATGTGCGTGATGCCCAGCGGCAGAACCTGTTCGGCTCACTTGTACTTGTTGCGCTCCTCTCCCTCGGCGGTGCGCTGGTGATGGCGCTGCTGATCGCTCGTCGAGCCCTTGCCCCTATCGCCGCTGCCGCCGCGCGAGAACGCGCGCTGGTGGCGAGTGCCTCCCATGAGCTGCGCACCCCAGCCTCGGTGATTCTCTCCAGCGCCGAAATCCTGGAGCGTGAAGGCCTCGTGAAGCCGGCGGGCCTCGACCTGCTCCGTGGCATCGCAGCGGAGTCGGAGCGACTCGGTCGCTTGAGCGCCGATCTACTCACACTCTCCAGTCGGCAGGCGAGCGTCGACGGCGGCGAACGCATGGTGACCGTTGACCCACATCCGATCAATCTTGATGACGTTGCCCGTGAGTCAGTTGAACGCGCTGGGCCAATGGCCAAGCGCGTCGGCCTTGAGCTGCAGGCAAACATTGGCCGCAAGCGCCTCACCATCTCGGGCGACACCGATCGACTGATTCAGCTGGTGCTTGGCCTCGTTGAAAACGCAATTCGCCACTCACCAACGTCCGGGTCGGTGACAATTGGTACCAGTGTCTCTGCGGGCTTCGCTGCAATCTGGGTTGACGATGAAGGCCCGGGCGTGCCGCTCTCCGAGCGCGAGCGCATCTTCGAGCCCTTCTATCGTGGTGCCGGCCAGGCGCGCAGCCACGGTGGAGCGGGGCTTGGGCTGGCCATCGCGCGATCCATTGCCAGCGCGCACAACGGCACGATTGCCGTGGAAAGCGCCGTTGGTGGTGGCGCGCGCATGATCGTGCGTATTCCACTCACCGCCAAGGAGTAGCCTCTATGGGTGCTGGCACTCCGGCGATTGCACTCCTCATCGAGCACGGTGTTTCGTTTACGCTGCATGAATATGAGCTCGAGCCACTCAGTGGCGTGGACCAGCATCGCGGCGAGCGCATCGCCTACGGTGACGCCGCAGCGACCGCCCTCGGCATTTCACCCGATCGCCTCTATAAGACACTGGTGCTCGCAATAGAGGGCGCGAAAGACGTGCGCCTCCTCTTTGCGCTTGCGGTGGTGCCGAGCAGTGGTGAGCTCTCCGAGAAGGGGGTTGCCGCAGCGCTGCACGCCAAACGCGCCGCGCTCGCGGATGCCGAGAGCGTGCGCCGTGTTACAGGATACGTGCCAGGCGGCGTGAGCCCGCTCGGCTCCAAGCGCCCGCTACCGCTGCTCCTTGATGCTGGGGCGAGCGCACACGTTACGATCGTTGTCTCCGCCGGCCAACGGGGTCGATCAATTGAACTTGCTCCAGCCGACCTCTTGAGAGTTGGCCACGGAGCGCTGGCGCCGATTGGCGTGGGACGGTGATTGCGCGTTGAGCGTCAAAAATTTGAGCCCTCCCACGTTGGAGGGACTGGAATTTGATCGGACACAAGACCAAAAAGCCTAATTCCGCGACAATGTAAGGTATGAGAACCGCCAGTGGTCCCGATACCGCGCGCCAAGTTGTGCCAACGAGCCCGCCGTTGCCGCGGCGTTGGTCGATCACGCCCAGCGACCTCAACTGGGGGGTGCTCGGCATCGCCGTGATCATCGGTGCGATGTGGGTCCGGCACGGCGGCCTTGATCGTTTTGACAGCCCCCTGAATGCCATCACTGCGATCGGGCAGCTCACGGCGCTGTTCGGCACGTATTTGGCACTCGTTGGCATCTTCCTCATGTCGCGCGCCCCGTTCATCGACCAAGTGTTGGGAAGCGATGAGGCAGCGCGCCTCCACGGAATCGCTGGATTTGCCAGCGTTTGGTTCATTGGCGCACATGCCATCACCTCAACGATTGGCTACTCGGGTACCACGACGGTTCCAACGATCGGCGAAGTCTGGAATCAGATCTACACGTTTACGATCCTTGAGGCTGGCGGCCTGGGCGGCACCATCGGCCTTGGACTTCTGATCCTCGTTGCCGTTGTCTCCATTCGTGCAGCACGTGCGCGCATGGCGTACGAGACCTGGTACGGCATTCACCTCTACGTATACGTTGCGATGGCCCTTGGCTTCTTGCACCAGCTCACGCTTGGTATCGACTTCGTTGATGACGAACTTGCGCGCAACACCTGGATAGGCCTCTATATCGTTGCATTTGCACCGCTGATCCTGTACCGGTTCATCGAGCCGCTCGTGCGCAACCTCCGGCATGGCTTCTATGTCGACAAGGTCGTCATCGAGCGCGATGGAGTCGCCTCTCTCTGGATCACCGGACGCGCCATGGATAAGTTGCCAGTACGAGCGGGACAGTGGTTCGGCATTCGCGTATTAAACGCCAAGGGCTGGTGGCGCTCCAATCCATATTCAATTTCTGCCGGCCCGAACGGCATCCACCTGCGCTTCACCATTGAGGCAATTGGTGATCGATCCCGTGATCTGCAACGTATCAAGCCTGGAACCCGCATCTTCCTCGAGGGGCCATACGGAATCCTCTCAGGCGCCACGCGTACGCATGAGAAGGTGCTGCTGATCGCTGGCGGCATCGGCATCACGCCGCTCCGCGCCATGTTCGAGGTGCTCCCAGTACGCCGCGGCGACATGGCACTCCTCTACCGCGCCCCATCCAACGCGTCGGTCATTTTCAAGCAGGAGCTGACGCGTATCGCTGAGGTGCGTGGTTCAACGATTGATTTTGTGACGGGGAGCCGAGATCAGTTCGCCTTCAACGACGGCCCACTCTCGCCGGGTGGACTCTGGGCCGCCTATCCCGACGTACGTGAGCGCGACGTTTACCTGTGTGGCTCGCCGAGCATGATGGCGACGGTCGAGAAGAGCCTTCGCGACATCGGCGTGCCGCACGAACAAATCCATCTTGAGCGATTCAGCTGGTAGCCCGACAGGGCAGAGAGGAGCAGGACCATGCCAAAACGAGGATTGATTTCGCTGATCTTTACGATCGCAGGGCTGCGCCTGATCATCGGCTACATGCCACCGGCCCAGGCGGGGATTGGCGGCATTTCACCTGACCCATCGGTGACCCCCGATCCTTCGGCGAGTCCAACGATCGATCCAACGCCGACTACCACTGTGCATGACGGCACTTATACGGGAAACAATTTCAACTACAACTACGGCTTCATGAAGGTAACCGTCACCATCAGTGGGGGCAAGGTGACCGCTGCCTCAGCCGTACAGAGTGGAAAAAACAAGATCGGTTACCAAAGTCGTGCGTGCACCGAGGCCGTATTCAACAGTGCGGCAATAGACCTTGCGGCAACCAGTTCTGCGGGCAATGACTTTGTCTCGCTCAAGCCAAACGCGTGCAGCGGGGCATCATATTCGTGGTGGGGCTACGCTAACTCCCTGCAGGCCGCAGTAGATAAGGCGAGGTACTAACAATGACCAGGCGACCATTGATGACGTCCATCTTCTTTATTGCAGGTTTGCGACTTGTCATTAGCTCCACGCCGCAATCTGCCATCGCCGGTGCGGTGGGGCTAACGCAAGATCCGAGCGCGCGACCCGAGACATCTAATTCGCCAATTCTGACGTCGGCCACGCGACGACTGGCAACAACCGCGGCAGCTAAGCCAGCATCAACGCCAAAGCCGACTCCTAAACCGGTGGCAACCGTTCATAGCGGGACCTACACGGGGAGAAACGTCAACTACACCTATGGCAACATGCAGGTGACGGTGACGATAAGTGGCGGTAAGGTGACGAAGGCATCGGTGAAGCAGACTGGGCCGGGCCCAATCGGCAATTCGGGTCCTGCGTGCACAGCGTCCGTCTTCAACAGCGCAGCTATCAATCTTGCCGCAGGGAAATCAACCGGGAGCGCCTTTCAAAAGCTCAAGCCGCGGGCATGCTCCGGAGCTACGTTCTCTTGGGGCGGTTATGCGACCTCACTTCAGGCGGCAATCGACAAGGCCACCTATTGAGCGGCACCTTAGACGAGGCCGTCACGCGGGTTGTTCGCAAGGTCTTCGGTTCAGCAGCGTCGCTCGCAGTTGTGGGCCCACTCCCATCGGTGGCTGTGGAAGCGACATTTGATCGTCTGAACGAGATCGAGGAGCGCTTCTCCACCTATCGACCGAACTCCGAGATCTGCCGTATTCGCGATGGGGTGCTCTCGAGAACGGATGCCCACCCCGAGACCGAAGAGATCTTGGCGATCTGCGAGGCACTCCACGAAGAGAGTGGTGGCATCTTTGATGCGTGGCACGCTGGCCGTGACGGCGGCCTTGAGCCTGCCGGTTACGTAAAAGGGTGGGCGATCGGCGTGGCAGGCGCGATCCTGCGCGAGCACGGCGTCGAGAACTTCTCGCTCGGTATCGGCGGCGACATCACCGCCGCAGGTGGCGGACCTGCAGGCATCGGCTGGAGTGTCGGCGTGGTGGACCCGCGCCGCAATACAACACTCGTCGCACGTGTGGCACTTCGCAATGCGGCGATTGCGACCAGCGGCCTGTCGGAACGGCCGGGACACCTTCGCGATGCAAACACGGGTGACGCGATCGAGAGCCCATGGCTGAGCTTCACGGTGGTGGGGCCCGACATCGCGCGCGTAGACGCGCTAGCGACGATTTGCTTCCTCGAGGGGCGAGCGGGCATGCAACGGGTGGATCAAGAGCCTGGCTACGGCGCCCTCGCCATGGATACCGACGGGGTGCTCACTGCTACCGAAGGGTTCCGCTCCCGCACGATCTAAGGAGATTTATTAGCGACTTCTCACGACTTTCTGTGTTCCCACACAGGACGCCCGCGCCAACAGCCACAGATCATGGCCATAGGCGACCGAGGCGATAGCCGAGGCGATTGAAAGGAGCACTCTGATGGCAAAGAACAAGAGCTCATTCGAGGGCCAGGAACTCGCACCGATGGAGCCATGGCGCCCGGAGTACGCACCACAGGCAGTCTCAAGCCGCCGCAGCCCAGCGTCGACGATTGTTGCCTTCGTGCTGGCCGCCGGATTCGGCCTCTCAATCGGCGGGGCGTTCGCCAGCCAGGCAGGCATCTTGCCCCCACTCGGCGGAACTGATGCAGCGGTAGCGGCAGACCAGTCGCCCGCCGCATCCGTTGATCCGATGGTCGATGCAGACGTTGATGCCACGGCCGATGCGGACGTTGATACGGCACCTGAGGCAAACGGTGCGGCGGATCCGACCGATGCACCAGCCGTCAATCCGGACCCAACCTCTGGTCCAGTCGTGATCCCGCCTCCAGCGGGCGGTGGCACCGGCGATGAAGACGACGATTGAGATGACGATGGCGAAGCTGACGACGAGGACGGCGAAGACGACTAATCGCTAGCCGCCCTATATCAACGAGTCGCCGCAGCTCACTGGCGGGTTGGCTGCGGCGATTCTGCGTCTAACGCACGGCGCCGTGTATCGTGCAGCAATGCCATCTGCACCACTCGGATTCGCAACGCGACACCCGCGGCTTGGCGCCGCACTCGGCGCCATCGCCATCTCTCAATCATCGACACTCGCCAAACTCTCAGGCGGGTCACCCGCCGTTGTGACCCTCTTTCGTGGGGCCGTATCACTCCCGTTCCTCTGGTTCATCGCACGCCGTGAAGGGCATACGGCACATCGGCGCGATCGAATCCTTGCCGTCGGCGCAGGCGCGCTCCTCGCCCTCGACCTGCAGTGCTTTCACATCTCCATACCACTTCTCGGCGTGGGGTTGGCGACGGTGGTGCCTAACGCGCAGGTCTTCATCGTCGGCATCTATGCGGCGTTGACCGGGGAGCGCACCCCGGGTCGTGCTCTTGCAGCGATTCCGTTCGCCTTCCTTGGACTAGCGCTGCTCGCGCGTGTGGCTGACCCGTTCGCCGGCGCACTTAATGTTTCAGCCGGCAGCGACCCCGCACTCGGTGTGTTGTGGGGGCTCGGCGCGGCAAGCTTCTATGGCCTCTACCTGGTGATCACGCGCCGCATCTCCTCGGGGTCGAGCGCCGTGGGTCCGTTCGGCATGCTGCGTGACGCAGCGATCGGCATGATCCTCGTTTCGGGGCTCATCGCCGCGGCTGGCGGAACGCTCCTCCCGCCCGACCTCTGGCCAGGGGTCGGCTACCTGGTGCTCCTCGCCCTCATGTCGCAGGTGCTTGGCTACCCGCTGATCAACGCCTCAATCCCGCACCTACCGAGCGTTGTGGGCTCGGTGCTCCTCTTTGTGCAGCCACTCATGACCGTGGTTGCAGGGGCGCTGATCTTCGGTGAGATTCCAGCACCCGGGCAGCTCCTTGGAGCGCTGATCCTCTTTAGCGGGGTGCTGGTCGCCGCGCGCCGCTAGGCGGGCGTGCGCAGCGTTAAGAGTCGCGCCGGATTCTCGACGGTGATCGTCTTGATCGTTGCCGCGTTGCCGCCCGCCGCAGCCAGCCGTGGCAGGAAAGTTTTCTGCAGATAGGTGTAGCCGTTCCCACCGTATGAGGCGAGCTGTGAGTCGTGACAGACATCTTGGCTCAACAGGATCTGCGTTTCGAACCCTTCGTTCAGGAGTGTGCTGATCAGCTCCACGACCTTCGGCTCACCAGCGCGCTCAAGCGGCGTGAAGCTCATCCCCAAGAAGTCGGCCTCAACATGTGCGCCGCGTCGTGCGATCTCGCGCCAATGTTCGATGCGAGGATGCGAGTCGCAGTGGCCAATCACAATGCGCGCCGGATCGAGCCCCTCATCTTCAAGAATCGAGAGCTGTGCCAGGCCAACGTCGCTCTGCACCGCATGGGTGGTGACCGAGGCACCAGTGCGCAGGGCGGCACGGGCGGCGGCGCGGAAGACGCGCTCCTCTTGCGCGGTGACCCACGGCTTGTCGGTGCCGATCTCGCCGATGATCCCTGGGCGAACCGGGCCGTCAACAAACTCCTGCACGATCTCGTCGGCGAGATCGTCAGTGGAGCGGCGATCGATGCGTGCCTCGGCGGGGTAGTAGGCCTGGCGGTACCAGCCGGCTCCAGCAACGATGTGCAGCCCGGTTGCCTGCGAGAGGCGGGCCAGCCGCGCCAGGTCTCGGCCGATGCCAATCGGGGTCACATCGACCAGGGTGCCGCCGCCGAGGGCCTTATAGGCGGCCAGCTCCTCGTTGATCCGTGGCTCGTCGCCGATCAGCTCCCAGTAGTCCCAGCGGTTCTCGATCCACCAGAGGCTGCACTTGGTGTGCTCGTGGGGGAGGGTGAAACCGAGGTCGCCGGGCGCGACGGGGCCGAGGACGGTTTGGACCTGACCCGAGGCGGCTCGACTGCTCATGGGGGCATCCTACGGCCTGGGCAGCCCGCGCAACCCCTTGGCAGCAGGCTGATGAGAGTGGGATCATCGCCCTCAAGGCGCCGAGGTGGCCCGCTGGGCCTGCCCCGCCGGATTATGTGAGGTAGTGACGAGATGAAGATCAAGTCGACACTCCTGGCGCTCCTTGCGGGTGCCGCAATCGTGGTCGGAGCCTGTGGTGGCTCAACCGCGAGCCCAAGCGCAAGTGCCGCAGCCGGCACCGTTTGCGAGAAGGCGATCGCCGCGGGCGAGCCAGCTACGAGCCTTCTCGGTTCAATCTGCACGGCAAAGGTCATCAAGATTGCGACCGACCCCGCATATCCACCATATTCATCCCTTGACGCATCGGGTGAGTACGTCGGATTTGACTCCGACACCGCTCGCGAGGTTGCGAAGCGCCTCGGGGTGACAATCGAATGGGTCACACCTGACTGGTCGGCAATCACCGCTGGCAGCTGGGCAGGCCGATGGGATGTCTCAATCGGTTCCATGACCCAGACCGAGGGCCGCGCCAAGGTCGTGGACTTTGTTGCCCCATATTTCTACGAAGCTGGTTACGTCATTGTGCCAACTGACTCAACGGCGATGACTCTCGCGGACTTGGCCGGCAAGGTCGGTTGCGCGGGCGACGCTACAACCCACTCCCAGTGGATTGAGGGAAAGCTCACCACGAACTCCTTTATGGACGTGTACAACGCTCCACCAACTAGCGCAGTGTTGAAGACGTACAAGACAGACCACATGTGCATTGAGGCCTACCTCGCCGGCCGAACGACCGACTGGGACTTCATGGCACAGAGCAAGGAGTTCCTTGTCGCAGCAGTTGCTGAGTCAAAGGGGACGCTCAAGTTCCTGAACGAAACGGCAAACTTCTCCAGCAAGGTTTCATTCGCATTGGATAAGGGCGGCAAGCCAGACGCCACCCTGCTTGCGGAGCTCAATGTGATTGTTAAGGCGATGCATGACGATGGCACGCTGACGAGCCTCTCTATCAAGAACCTGGACGGCATCGACAAGTCAAAGCCGTAACGCAAACGTTATCGGTATCTGAACGCGGATACCGCTCGGAGGGGGCGTGGTAGCCACGCCCCCTCCGAGATTGTTTGTTGAATTTGTAGCCACTGGGGGAGGGATCGAGTGAGCGACGAACAGCGCCTCGCATTAGCTGTCGCCGATGCCCAAGCCAGTCGCGCGAAGGCATGGAGCCGTCGATTCCGTCTTACCTGGGGTGCCGTCGTTGCCCTCCTCCTGATCTTCATTGCCACCTCTCTCAACGTTGAGCTTGACTTCATGACGAGCGCCACCCCATTTATCTTGGGCGGCATTGGGCTAACGATTCTCGTCTCGGCTGCGTCCATAACGCTTGCCACCCTTCTTGCCACGGTTGGCGCCCTTGGCCGCCTCTCCGGGAATGCCGTGATCAACGGGACCGCCTCGTTCTATGTGAGCTTCTTCCGCGGTACCCCACTCATCTTGCAGCTGCTCTTCTGGTATCTCGCGCTGCCGCAGGTGCGGATCGTGCTCGATCCGATCCTGTGCGCGATCGTGGCACTTGGCATGAATTACGGCGCCTACATGACCGAGATCTTCCGTGCGGGCGTGCAGGCGGTACCGCTCGGTCAGCATGAGGCTGCCGTAGCCCTTGGTATGTCGGGCCGCACAGCCTTCTTGCGCATCATCGCCCCACAGGCGTTCCGCATTATTGTGCCTGCGATCGGTAACGATTTCGTCGCAATGCTTAAAGATTCCGCGCTCGCCTCAACGGTGTCGCTGCATGAGATTCTGTGGAGGGCACAGAACATTGGTGCGCAAAAGTTTAAGACGCTACAAACCTTCATGATCGCGGCCATGGTGTATTGGGTGCTGACGATCGTCTTTACCGCCCTGCAGAATCGCATTGAGAGCCGCCTCTCAGCTGGCGATCGAAATAAGACGGTGCGAGGATGAGTGACATGAAAAGCCTCTCGAATACGCCAAATGCGCATCCATTGCATCCTGCTGAAAAGCCAGGAATTCTGGTGAAGCCTGGTGCTGAGCCGGTGCTCAAAGCCACGAACATCACCAAGTGGTACGGCGAGAATCATGTGCTGCGTGGCGCATCCATCACCGTGTGGCCAGGCGAGACCGTCTGCATCTTGGGGCGATCTGGCTCCGGGAAGAGCACCTTCCTGCGCAGCCTGAACTTCCTCGAAGATCCAACCGACGGCACCGTAGAGATTGATGGCGTCATAGTTGGTGCGGACCCCTTCCACAAAGAGGGGAGTGAGCGACAGGAGCGCATTCGTGAGGTGCGCATGCGCGCTGGCATGGTCTTCCAGGAGTTCAACCTCTTCCCGCACCTCAGCGTGATTGAGAATTGCATCGAAGCGCCAGTGCATGTGAAGAAGATGGACCGCAAAGAGGCGGAGGCCATCGCCGAGAAGTATCTCGCCAAGGTCGGCCTACTCGAGAAGCGCGACGAGTATCCATCGCGACTCTCCGGCGGACAGCGCCAGCGCGTCGCCATTGCGCGCGCACTCACGATGCAGCCGAAGGTGCTCTTGTTCGACGAGCCAACCTCAGCGCTCGACCCAACGTTGGTCGGCGAGGTACTCAAGGTGATGGCTGACTTGGCGCATGAAGGGCGCACCATGATTGTGGTCACCCACGAGATGGACTTTGCGCACGAAGCTGCCGACCGCGTCTACTACATGGATCAGGGCGAGTTCGCCGAGGTTGGGCCACCAGAGCAGGTGATCGACGCGCCGAAGGACCCACGCACCAAGGAGTTCCTCTCGCGCTTCCGCACCCTCGGCGCAAAGAAGTAGCCATGGCGGGCGTCGCACCCGACCTGCTCGTTGTTGGCGGCGGTGTCTGGGGCACCTGGACCGCGCTACACGCACGACGACTCGGCGCTTCGGTGCAACTAATTGAAGAGCGCGAGCCCGGCGGCCCTAAGACCACCTCTGGCGATTACAGCCGCATCATTCGCCACTCGCATGGCGAGGATGCGCTGCTGATGAGTTGGACGCAGCGCACACTTCCTGCGTGGAAAGAGCTGGGCGAGCAGGCCGGCGAGCAGATCTTTGTGGAGAGTGGTGTCGCCTGGTTCGTGTCGGGCGATGGTATCTGGGAGGCGAACTCGGAGCAGCGGATGCGTGAGGCTGGTGTGCCGTGCGAGCGCATCACCCCAGACGAGGCGCTGCACCGTTGGCCCGCACTCGGCACCGATGGCCTGACCTCAGTGCTCTACGAGCCGACCGCCGGCTTCCTGCGCGCGGGGAACGGCGTTCGCGCAGCGGCGCGCATGTTTGAACGCGAGGGTGGCGTGATTACACGCGGTCGTGCAACCCCTGCAGCAGACGGCAGTGCGCTCGACGCCAACGGCGCACCAATCACCGCGGGTGCAACCGTGTGGGCGGCGGGGCCGTGGCTCCCAAAACTCTTTCCGCAGCTGGTTGGTGCCGATGCCGAAGCTTCAATCATCCCAGTGCGCCGCGATGCGATCTACTTCGATGCGCCGCACATGGGTGTGGGCGAGATGCCAACCTGGATTGACGAAGGGCTCGCCGTCTGGGGGATTCCGAACGACCAGGGTCACGGCGTGAAGGTTGGCCCGGAGTTCGATGCGGGGAGCTTTGATCCGAGTAACTGGCCCGACGAGGCGCACCCAACCTCGATTGCACGTGCACGCGAGTGCGCGGTGCGATTCCCAGCGCTCAAGAGTGCACCGATCAAGGAGACACGCGCCTGCCAGCACGAACGCACCAAGAGTGGCCACTATGTGCTCGATCAGCATCCCGAGAACCCTGCGATCTGGCTCGCCGGTGGTGGCTCAGGGCACGGCTATAAGCAGGGACCGATTGTGGGTGAGGTGATGGCGCGCGCCGCGTTGAAGAACAACCCGATTCAGCTCCCTGACCGACGCTTCAAGCTCCACGACCGCAGCGAGGGACCGTCGAGCCCAATGGGGGAGATGGGGCTCGCCTAGCCCCGAGTGCTGCTTAGCGCGGTGTGGTCTCGGAGGCGAGGAACTCGCGGACCAGCGACTGGAAGTGATGCACCCCGTTCTCACGGAGCGCTGAGAAGCGCCCCGAGGTGTAGGCACTCGACTTCAGGCCGCGCTGCACCTGTTCACAGATCACGATGTCTTCCTGCTGGATCTGGTCGCTGAAGGCGATCCCCTGTTGCATTGACTCCCAGCCCGGGCCGGTGCCCGGCGAGGCGAAGTACCACTCGAAGATGGTTAGGGTGCGGTTCGGACCGAGGGGGATCACGAGGTTGAGCGAGAGGTTGTCGGGGTAGAGGTTCAACATCATGTTCGGGAAGCACCAGTAGTAGAGTGCATCGTCTTCGCCCTCGCCGCTGCGAATGAAGCGACGATCGACGCCGTGCACCTCGCCCTCCTTCAGGTCGCGAATCGGGGCGAGTGACTTGGAATAGAAGCGATACGGCTCCACCCTGTAGGCGTCGTAGTCGAGCTCCTTAAAGAGGGCGGGGTGTGCAATGGGGATGTGATACCCCTCAAGGTAGTTGTCGACGTACACCTTCCAGTTGCACTCCACGATGTAGTCGCGGCGCTCCACGAGTTGCATCTCGTTCATCGGAAAACCGGCGGCGGCAATCTCACTCGGGATCGCACCGAGTACCTCTTCGAGTGGTGGTGCATCTGCGCTCAGGTTCGCGAAGATGAACGGCCCGAAGATGGCGGTGCGCACGGGAATCAGCCCGAAGTCCTCTTTGCGGAACCCCTCGGTCCGGTCCATCTCGGGGCAGTTCTTGAGGGCACCGTCGAGCCCATACGTCCAGCCGTGATAGCGACACTGCAGGCTCTTGCGGTTCCCCTTGCTCAGCGCCACCTGGCCGGCGCGGTGGCGGCAGACGTTGTGGAAGCCAGAGATCGTGCCATCGAGACCGTGCACCAAGACGATCGGCTCGTCGAGGATGTTGGCCGGCACGAAGTCGCCGGGGCGCGTGAGGTCGGCGGTGCGCGCCACGATCTGCCAGGTGCGGTTGAAGATCGCTGCGCGCTCGCGCTCGTAGGCCTCAGGTGAGAGGTACTCGTCGGCGGTGAGGGTGTGTGCCTCACCGGTTGGAACCGGGAAGCGAGCCGCCTGTGGGTCGCCGTGTGTCGGTGTGGTCACGTCGTTACTCGGCTGCGGCGGCGAGTTTTGCGGCAATGGCGGCGCGTGCCGCCTGACGATCACTGAAGTCAATTCCCTCCATATCGCCTGGGGCGAGACCGGCGGCCCAGCCACGCGAGGTGCGGTTCCCGTCGGCGGCGTAGCGGTCGGCGACCATCAGGTCGAACGCCTGCACGCTCGCCTCGAGTTCGGTGTAGCGCCCTGGCGGCAACATACTTGAGGCGGTGCCGCGCTGCTGCAGCTCACACACATGCCAGTCCTGGCGGTTCGTCATATCCCAGAAGCCATGCGCATCAGAGAAGTCGTAGTCGGGAAGCTTCAGTGTGTCGGGGTGCAGGTACCAGTCGCAGACGACGCGCGATCGACCTGGGCCGAGCGGCTCGATCATGTGCACCATCAGATAGTCGGGGTGAAGCGAGAGGAGCAGGTTTGGCCACACGGCGAAGTACTGGATGCGCTTCGCGTCGGTCTCGGTCATCCCTTTGAGCCATGGGCGCGAGTGCGATCCCTTGTCGAGTCCCATGGTGAGTGCTTCGCCGACGAGCGGCTGCCAGCCGCCCTTCCACCATCCGCGCGCCGGGATATCTTCGCCGAGGTCGTACGGGGTGAGCGCATTCAGCTGTGGATGCACCCCAGGGCAGTGATAGCACTCGGAGTAGTTCTCGACGAGAATCTTCCAGTTTGCCGCTACGTCGTACGTCTCACGCTGGGCGAGTCGCAACGGCGCAAAGTCAAAGCGCGCGAACACATCGACGAGATCGTCAAGGTAGGTGAGGAGCGGCTCGGCCTCCTTGTCGAGGGTTAGGAAGACAAATCCCTGCCACGTTTCACAGCGGAGCGGCACGAGGTCGTAGTCGCCAGGGTTGAATCGCTTCAGATCTTCGGTGTGTTTCGCCTTCAGCAGCTTGCCGTCGGGGCCGTAGACCCAGGCGTGATACGGGCAGACGATCTTTTTCGCCTCGCCGCAATCTGGTTTTCCGTCGGTTGGCCCTTCGATCAGTGTGGCGCCGCGGTGACGGCAGGCATTAATGAAGGCGTGCAGCTTGTTGTCTTCGCCGCGCGAGATGATCACCTGCTCGCCGGCGAACTCCAGCAGTCGATAGGAGCCAATGTTTGGCGTCTCCTCTTCGCGGCCCACACAGCGCCACTCGTGGCGGAAGATCTCTTGCGACTCCCAGTCAAAGATCGCCTGGTCGTGGAAGACTCGTGGCGGGAACATGTCAGCCTCGTCGAATGGGCGACGCACGGCGGCGATGGCGGCCGGGTCGAGCGGGGCGGGGCGCTTCGCAACAATCATGCCGCTATGGTGCCATGCCGCGGGGCTATTTGAGGGGGGCGTTGAGGGTGTAGACCCCTCCACTGCGGTCGGTGACCGTGATGGAGACCAGCCCCTCACGATTGAGCGTTGCCTTCCCCGTGCTCCCTGCATCGTCGTTCAAGGCGAGGCTGCCGTACGCCCGAACCGTGGTGCCCCGGAGCGAGGGGGCGAGCTCCGTGGTGACCGTTCCCCGGGCCTCGCCGCGCCAGGCCAGGAGCAGCGCGCCACGCCCCCGCGTCGTCTCAAAGGAGAACTGCGACGGAGCCGCCATGCCGAGCCCGCGCAACCCAACCGTCGTTCCGAGGATGCGTTCGTTGCCAGTGAATCGCCCGATCCCCTCAACCTCGGCGGTGATCTCGGCGGCAAGATCGCCGCGTGCGCCCACCGACCGCGCGGTGATGACCGATGAGGTCTCTCGGTCCTTTTCTGTAGCACTGCGCTCGCTGGAGAAGTTCGGCTGTCGATACCCGCGCCCGTAACTGGTGGACGCTGCGACGGCGTAATAGGCGAAGCAGACGAGTGCGGCTGCGGGGATTGGCCCGCCTGGTCGTTGTACGGCGAGTAGCTGCTGTAGTGGCTGCAGGATCACGGTCTTGGCGGCGCGACGGGCGAGATACTGCACGAAGGTCGTGCCATCGGTCTCATAGTCGGCGCGGGCGTCGGCGCTCGGACGAAATGGGGTGCGCGTGAGTCGTTCGTTCAACTGTTCTTTCATTCGACCATCCTACGCCCTTCTCGTGGTGCTACGGCTACACTCCTGCAGATGTCCACCAGAGTCACTTCCCGTGCCGCTACCGCTGACCTCGCGATTGCGGCCGCACTTTGGGGCGGCATGTATGTGGTCTCAGCGGAAACCTTCGCCGCGATCCCGCCGGCAACGCTCGGCCTGCTTCGTCTTCTGCTTGGCGTGGCCGCGCTGGCCATCTTCACGCTCCTGCGTGGCGAGTCGCTCGGATGGGCGAAGGCTCCGAAGGGTGCCGTGCTGCGTGCTGGCTTCGCCGTTGCTGCGTCAATCCTTTTGCAGTTCGCTGGCACCGCACTGACGTCTGCGGTAGAAGGCTCCATCGTCACCATGGCAACGCCAGTCTTCGTCTTGATTTTTGGATGGGCGCTCGAAGGGATCCGTGTGCCGCGTCAGGCATGGTTCGGCATCGTGCTGGCAGCGATCGGCGTTGGAGCGCTGGCGCTTCGCAGCAGCGGCACTGAGAGTCTTGTCGCCGACGCCAGTGCGAGCCGGCTGCTCGGCATCGTGATGCTGATTGGTGGTGGCGCTTCGTGGGCGCTCTTCTCGAGCCTCGGTCGACCGATCGTTGCCGCGGTCGGCGCCCGCAACGCCGTGACGCTGAGCGCTGGGCTGGCGATTCCCATGATGCTCCCGTTCGTTGTGGCAGAGCTCGCAATCGGCGGTATCGACCTCGCGGCGGCCACGACCCCAGGCACGCTGCTCGCCGTGCTCTATCTCGGCGTTGGGGCCACATCTATCGGCTGGAGCTGCTGGTACCGCGGCTATGCGGCGGCACCGCCGCGACTCTCTGCTGGCGTGCTCTTCCTGCAGCCACTCGTGGCCGCCGCACTCGGCGTTGGCCTGCTCAACGAGGCACTCGATGGAGGGCTGGCGCTTGGCGCACTCTTCCTGCTCGGCGGCGTGGCGCTGATCTCCTTTGAGCGCGCCAGCAGCACAAAGCAGAGCCGCGTGCGATCGTAGGGGGAATGGACGACCTTCGACGCTATCGCGCCACCCCGCCCCCCATCACCGGCGTCGCCGCCATCACGACCGCCGACAACGGCGAAGTCCGTAATCCAGATCCAACCGATCGCACCGCCTGGCGCGAGTGGGTCTCGGCATCGAAGACGCGAAACTGGCTGCGCCGCGATCCGCTCCTTGATTGGCTCGAGGTGCACGGCACCAGCAAGGGCTTCGCCAAAGATGTGGGCGCCGATGCCGATCCACCAAGCCCATACGACTTGCGTGAGTTGCTCTTTGCGCAGGGAAATCGCTTTGAAAAGCGCATGTTCGAGATCCTGGAGCCGAAGGTCGCCTCGCACCGCATGATCTCTGACGGCTGGCAGGCGACGCGCACGCTGGCTGCCGCCGAGGCCACTTTTGCCGCGATGCGCGAAGGAGTTGAGCTGATTGAGCAGGCGGTGGTGCGCAATCCTGAGGACCGCACCTATGGCGCCATTGACCTGCTGGTGCGCAGCGATGCGCTTGCGCGACTTATTCCTGGCGCGATCAACCCGAGTGAGGCGGCTCTCTCTGCGCCAGCCCTTGCCCCTGATGGCGGTGAGGCGCCGCCATGGCACTACGTGGTGGTCGATGTGAAGTTCTCCACGCTCGATCTCTCGGTGAGCGGATTCGCGGGTAGTTCGCATCGCCATTACGCCGGTCAAGTACTTGTGTACACCGCCGCCGTTGCCCGCCTGCAGGGCTACTGCCCCGCCGATGCCTTCCTCCTCGGCCGCACCTGGATGAGCAGCAAGGGGCGGGGGAGCGGCGCACTGGAACGACTCGCCCGAGTTCCGGTGGAGCGCGAGAGCACACGCGATGACGAGACCCCTCTCACCGTTGAGGTGGGCCGCGCACTGGAGTGGATCCGCACCGTTCGCCGTGACGGCGGCACCTGGGATGCGCTGCCGCGTCCAACACGACCAGAGCTCTACCCGAATATGAACGCCGACCAAGATCAGCCGTGGAGCGAGGCGAAGCGCAAGATCGCTCGCGAGATCGGCGAGCTCACCTACCTTCCAGGCGTTGGGCCAGACCTACGCGACGCCGCGATTGCCGCTGGCATCAAGCGCCGCGACGAGCCAGGCCTCTCGCCTGATCGACTCGGGGTCACGGGTGATGCGCGACCACGACGACTCGCCGCCGTACTTGCCGCCAACTACGTCTCCGCATCCGCCGCTGCAAACGCGAAGGTGCTTCCCGCGACCATCGAGCTGCGTGATGATGCGCACTGGCGTACCCCTGCGCGCATTGAGTTCCATGTCGACTTTGAGAACTCAGGAAACCTCAATGACGACTTCACCAAGCTGCCGAGCGTTGGTGGTGCCACGTGCATCTTCCAGATCGGCTGCCTTGTCTCAGTCGATGGCCGTGAGCCAACCACCGCCGAGATTGCCGCCGCTACCGCAGCTGGTGCCAACGTCGGGGAACGACTCTTTACGCCGCGCGCCGAAGATGCATCGTGGTTCCCCGCATTCGGGCAGTGGAGTGGCGATCGGCTTAACGCCGCATCGGAGCGCGCCGTGCTCGACGCCTGGGTCGCCTTTATGGACGCGTGGCGCAGCTCCCTCAACCTCGCATGGGAGTCAACCCGCATCGTGCACTGGTCACCCGCAGAGCGCAACCTGCTCTTCACCGCCGCCGACTCCGCCGCCGGTCGTCACCCGACCTGGTCGCTCCCCGAGGAGATCGGTTGGTTCGATGCCTTTGATGAGCTCGTCTACAAGGTGCCGGTCAGTGTGCGCGGCGCCTACGGTTTCGGCCTGAAAGACATCGCCAAGGCGATGCGCGCCGAGGGGCTCATCAATGTCTCATGGGGTGATGGCCCCGCTGACGGCATGGGCGCAATGGCCGCGGCATACACCGCCGATGGCCACGCCGCCGCCGAACACAAGCGCCTCGCCGACTACGACTACTTCCGTTCTGGCACCGAGTACAACGCCGCCGACTGCCGCTCCATGTCGCTCGTGCTCGCCTGGCTACGGGCGAATCGCTGAGCAGTTCCCCTCACCTCGTGTAAAAACGGGACGCCACCCCTTTCGAGGTGACGTCCCGCTCTTCCTCGCGAACGCGAATGCGTGTTACGAAGCGGGCGGAACCAGAACCTCGTAGATCTCAGTGCTTACTCCGCCATTCATCTCGTTCCAGAAAAGCCACCCGAGGCTTTGCGTCGTCTGCAACCTTGGAATTGGTGCTGGCAACCCGAACGAAGGGAGTGCACCAGAAACTGTGCCACTTGGGACGCCTGGGGCTATCACAAGATTATCCATAAACCATCCCGAAGTCATAACGAGGTCATCAAAATTCACCTCAAGCCATGCGGACCCAGACGAATCTGAATCCCAGCCACCACCGTTATAGCTTGTCACCCTGAATCCAACACCATCTTCACTGCCCCAGAGCCAATTCTGGTTGATGGAAAGCGACACAACTGATGTGACGGGATTCACATTGGTGGAACACTCTCCGTAATCCACAAAGTCGTAAATCTTTCCGGCGCCACCAGTGTTCCAATTGAGGGTATCGACGTAGAAGCAGCCGAGGGTTCCGTCGGCATAGCCGGTATTCACCAATCCCGTGTCGGCAAGAACGATAACCTGGTCACCGACACCGTCATGGTCCGTATCGAGTTCAATATCCCACTCGTTTAGTGCAGGATTAGACATGAGGTCCCAGCTGGTGATGACCATCTTAAAATCACCGTCGCCAGTAGTTGCCCAGTCCGACTGAATGCCATCCGCGTTAAAGCCAATGTTTTTGATATCAGCCCCGTTGCCGATTCGCTCGCGACCGTCGCGGGCCAACCAGACATATGGGTAAACATTGAAGCTTCCTGCTCCGATGGTCGATACCGTGTACGTATAGTCATATCGGCTCGCTGTGCCCGACGCGGCGAAGGTGAACTTCTCCACATGCTGGAACATGGCGAACACTGGCAGCCGCAGCGACGGCTTGCCGCTCGATGTGCCGGAAATGATCACGTTGAGCGCGTTGCCCGTGGCAAAGCTCTCTTGTGCGGTTGTGTTGGCAACCAGCTTGACCGTAAGGGTCTTTGACTTCCCGGCGCCCAAGCTAATGAATGTTGTGTTCTTCACCAGCGATGATCCGTTGTAGATCTTCACCGTGATGCCGCTCGGAATCGTGAACCCTGCGGCAGCTGCAGCAGCGAACTTGTAGTTCGCCGTGGTGGTGCCGTTGTTCTTTACGATGAACTTCTGGCTCTTCGTGAGGGTTGCGGCTGCGTCGCCGTAGACCATGCCGAAGCTCATCGTGGCGTTCGGCCCTGCATCGATCGTGACCTTCGCCTTGACGGCGTTGAGGGCATTGACTCGACCGGCACCGACAGAACGGAGCAAGACGTTGCTACCGACCGACTTTGCGGTGTTGATGAGCGCTGACTTGATCAGCGCAGGGGTCCACGTTGGATTCGCCTGCTTGACCAGCGCCGCCACACCAGCAACCACGGGGGTTGCCATGGAGGTGCCGCTGAACCAAGCAACGCCATCAGTGCTCCCCGAAGCGGCCGACACGATGTCGACGCCCGGAGCCGCGATCTCAGGCTTCAGCGCAAGGTCGCCCCAGCGCGGTCCACCCGATGAGAATTCCGCGACGGTGTGATAGCTCGGGTTCGCAATGCCTGCTGCGAGCGCGGAGATGGTGACCACCGCACCATCGGGAGTCAAGGGATTGGTAAAGGCTGCGACGAGCGCAGTCTCGCCGGTCCCGTTCAGCATGAGTACTGGAATCAATGCGGTTGGCGTGTTTACGCCTTGGAATGGTGGGTACGACGCGTTGTCGTCATCCCCAGTTCCGAGCGTATTATCCGCGCCATCGATGACGTCAATCATCTGCAAGATGATGACGCCAGCAGCGCCCTCAGCGGACATGGCGGCAACTTTCTCCTTGAAGGTACAGGTGCCCCGGCGAAGGATGACAATCTTTCCCGTGAGGTTGGCTGTGTCATCCCAGAGAAGGGGACCATATGCCGTGCCATCGTCTCCTACTGTCGGGCACCCGAGCGAATACGCGGCTGGATCCGCGATGGTGAACAGGCTCGTGATTGGAGCTTCGACCGGGGTGGTTAGATCAAACACATTGGTATTCGAGAACGCAACGGGACTAGCTCCGCCCAGAACTGCGGAGGTTGGGGTAAAGGTGATCTTGGCTCCTGGATACGACGCGCGGTCGTCGAGCGCGGCAACCGAGATCGCTCCATCCTCTGTGGATGGGGAGCCGACGAGGAAGGGCTCAGACCCCTCGTTTCCTGCGGCGATGACTACGGTGACGCCGGCCTTCTCGGCGGCGTTGATCGCGGCCTGCTCAGCCCCACCCTTGATGCCGTACGCCGAGCCAAGGGAGAGGTTGATAACGTTCGCCCCAAGGGCGACCGCCTTCTCAATGCCGTCCGCGGTGACCTCTGTTGAACCATCGCAACCGAAGACGCGAATCGCGATGAGCGACGCCAGTGGCGCCATTCCTGGAGCGAGCTTGAACGTCGAAGTGTTGAGCGTGCTCGTGTACCGCTCAGAAGTTGAGATGCCATAGGTGATGCCGTTGGACTTGATGCCGAAGCCGGCAATGGTGCCAGCGACGTGGGTGCCGTGGCCGCCACCCTGGGCGATCGTGCAGTCCTTTGGATCGCTGTCAGGCTGCGGCAATTCATGGATGCCACCGTCTCCCGGTGCGTAATCATCACCGACAAGGTCGTAGCCAGCGATTACCTTCGCGGTTGGGAAGGTGACATCACCGTTTCGAACAAAGTCGTCATGCGTGTAGTCAATGCCCGTGTCAATCACGGCAACCTTCACGCCGTAGCCGGTGCCGGCCTTCGACGTTAAGGTCTGCGCCCAGACGTTCTTCGCCTGAACTTCGGTGGCTGCGCCACCATTGGATGGGGTTGCGCCACCGCGGCCACTCACTGCGCCGCCGGTGACGGTCATTCGCTTGTAACGGGTAACGAGCTGCACTTCGGCAACATGTGGGTTGGCTCGAAGCGCTTCCAGTTGCGTCGCTGGAATGTGAATGCGAAGTCCATTGAAGAGGTAGCGGTATTCAGCATTCACCGTGCCGCCAAGAGCGGTGATGGCTGCGCGTGCGCTGATGCGCTCGCGAATCTGGGCGCCCTGCAACGCAAATGGTTGCGCAGCGCCGCCAGCGGATCGCGGTGCACCCAGGCCTGGGATGCGAAGGGTAACGATGAGATGGAGGGTGCCGTTCTTGTCGGCGCCGCGGAGGAGCACCTTACTCTCAATTGGGCGCATGCCGGACGGCAGCACCTTGTGTCGGTTTGTTGCCGACGCGCTTGGCGCGAGCAGTGCTGCTGCAAGCAGCGCGATTAAAATGATCGTGCGGCGGGTCCCTCGTGGGGCCGTGACGTATGACTGGCAGCTCATGGCGGGCACCTCCCTATAGGGGGAGGCAATCCTCTACTGAGGGTTGGGTGGCCCCTTAACGGCGACGATAGCGCCTAGCGACCACTGAATACAGAGGTAGTTTCAGTAATAGGCTGGAGATGGGGCGCCCCTCTCGGCCGTTGGGCCCCTCCACCGCCAAAAGGCGGTCGGCGGCGTCCCCCTCCACGTGCCGGGGGTCGCAGTAGGCGACATCGATCTCGACCTCCCCAGGGATCGGGGTACCGAGCCGGTCGGCGAGATCGTGCGGGAGCGGCTCCTCGAAATAGTCGGCGCGGAGCTCCTCCTCCATTTGCCAGCGGGGGCTGCGGAAGAGCACGGCGCGCCAGGCGTCGGCCACGGCCGGGGTGACGGTGCCGTCTTTTGGTTGCGGGTTCGGTGAAAGATCCTGACCGCGCGACCAGCGGGCCGCCTGGTGCAGCAGGGTGTACTCGTCGAGCTCCAGGTAGGCGGCAAGGTCGTCGGCGGGGGAGGTATCACCGAAGATCGCTCGGATTCCTGGCGCAAAGGCCTCCTTCATGTCGAGGTCGATGCCGCGCACGGTGCGATGCAGGTAGACCTGCTGATACAAGAACTGCCGCGCGCCGAGGAATGACTCGAGAGCACCAACGGCTGGCTCGTACAGCGTGAGGCCGCGCGCGCCAATAAAGCTGTAGTGACGAAGACGTTCCACATCGACCGCCGCAGTGCGCACGCCGGTCATGTAGGAATCGCGTCGCACGTAGTCAAGGTTGTCGACGGTGAAGACGCCAGAGAGAAGCGGCTGCATGATGCGTACCCAGGTCGGAACCGTTGCATCTTCAAGCGGTGGCTTGGAGATAAGGAAGCTGACCCAGCGTGGATCAATCGACTCTGTTGCCGCGAAAGCATCGCGGGTAGCCGAGTCGCCAGGTGCCCGACGTAGCTTGGTGATGATCGGCGCAAGTTCGCGCTCGATGATCAGTGCCGAGAGATCCTCATGGGCGAGGCGCTTCCCCTTCGGTCGGCGCGGATCTGCGGGGGCGGGGAAGGCTTCCAGAACGGCGTGATCAAAGAAGTGCGCGAAGGGCCCGTGGCCGACGTCGTGCAGAAGACCGGCAACGCGCAGGGTCTCAACAACGAGCCCTTCGCTCGGGGGAGTTTCACCGTCGTTCGTGAGCCGCGTGGCGAGTGACGGGTAAAGGTGCCGCGCCCAGAGGCCGGCCTCATGCATCACGCCGAGGCCATGCGAGAAGCGGCTGTGTTCGGCGGTGGGGAAGACCCAGCGCGCGCTCTGCAACTGGCTGATGCGGCGCAGGCGCTGCAGCCAGGGGCTGTCGAGCAGTTCCTCTTCAGCCGCCTCCTCGTGGGTGTGGCCGGTGGCCGCGGCACCCTCGGAGGTGAGGCGCTTGGTGAGCTCGATATAGCCGTGGATCGGGTCGCTGATTAGGTTGACCGCCTTGAACTGCTCCGCATCCATGGCTATGCGTTCGGCTTTACGGTTGCGCCGTATCGCGCAGCGGCGGCACTATGCGTGCGTGCCATGTCGTCGCGCAACGCGTCGGGGCGGAGCACCTCGGCGCCTTCGCCCCAGGTGAGCACCCACGAGCGAATCTCAAGGAGTCCGGAGACACGCGCGCGCCAGATGAGCGAACCGTCGGGCTGCTCTTCAATGGTTTGTGACGGATGCCAGCGCGTCTCTTTGGCTCGGGCGGCCGACTCTTTGCTAAAGCGAATCACGATCTCTTCGAGCGGTTGGTCGGCGACGATGTCCCATGCCGAGGCGAGGGTGCGCTCCAGCTCCACATCTCTCGGCAGGTCGAAGGTTGCGGTGGTGACGCGCACGTTGCTGATGCGGTCCACGCGGAAAGTGCGCAGCGCGTTGCGCGTCTCGTCGTGGCCAATAAGGTAGGTGGTGTGCGTTGCCGCCGACGGCTCCATCAGATACAGATGAACACGGGCGCGGCGGCTACTCCCCGGATTGCTCCAGGCTGGTGCGTAGTCGAACTCAACGACACGGCCTGTGACCCAGGCGGTGGTGAGTTGGCGCAGCCGCTCACGCGCATCGCTATCGGTGGTGAGCAGGCTGAGTTGGGTCACGGTGCGCTCCACGGCGCTGCGTAGTGGATTCTCGAGCAGGCTACCGAGCTTCATCAGCGCCGCGCCAAGCTCCGGGTCGTAGCCGGTGGAAAACTTTGCCAGGAGTCGCGCGGCGAGAACCACAGAGATTGCCTCGTCTTTACTGAAGCGCAGCTCTGGCAGAAGCCCCTCTTGCGACACGCCCCAACGACCGAGGTTGTTCCACACCGGCACACCAACACTCGCTTCGAGCGCCTGCAGGTCGCGATAGGCGGTGCGGCGGCTAACGCCGAGCTTCTTGGCGAGGTCCTCGGGTCGGATCCCCGCCTCGCCGGCGGCCTCCACGTAGCGCAGGGTGCGGAGGAGTCGGGCGCTCCGATCACTCTTCTGGAAGTCGGTGTCGTCCTCAGGCGGGTGGTTGCTCATGGCTCAGATTGTGCCACTCCACCCACAGTTGGGAGTACCCCTCAGGTCTAACGCCCCCGTGCCGCCTCAACGAATGCGGCCCAGACACGCTCAAGGTCGGCGGGGCTGCTCTCGGTGCGCTCCGGGTGGCACTGCACGCCGAGCACGAATCGTTCGCCCGGCTCTTCGAGCCCCTCAACAAGGGTGCCGCGCGGCGAGTCGGTAAAGGCTGAGGCGCGCAACGTTGGGGCGAGTCGCTCTGGGCTCACCGCCTGATGGTGATAGCTGTTCACCGCAAGTGGCGTGGTCCGATCGCCGAGGATCTTTGCCAGCTTGCTGCCACCCTGCACATCGAGCGGATGCGAGAGTGCCGGTGCTGCCGGATACGCCGCGCCCACCTGCCCCTCGACATGCTGCAGCAGTGATCCGCCGCGGTGCACATTCAAGAACTGCAAGCCACGGCAGATGCCAAACACGGGAATGCCGCGACGATCCGCGGCGTCGAGCGCCGCCCACTCCAGTGCATCGCGCGCCGGATCAATGCCGATGGCGCCATCAATTGGCTCGTTGTACCGCGCCGGATCGATGTCGGCACCACCAGAGAGGAGCAGGCCACTCATTGCGGCGAAGGCGGTGGCGCGCTGCTCTTCGTTGGCGTTGGCACTCATCAGAATGGGGATGCCGCCAGCACGTCGCACGCCATCGGCGTAACGCGCGTTGATCAGGTGGATTGGTGCAGCGTCACCAGGCTCGTCATGATCCGCGACGGTGATGAGGATGAGCGGCGCGCTCATCAGCCGATCTGCACTCCGCTCGCCTTTGCGAGTACCTTGAGTGAACTGATGAGGTGGTCGACCTCTTCGGCGGTGTTGTACGACATGAGGCCAACGCGAAGCAGGCCACCGCGCTCGGTAAGGCCGAGTGCCGCAACTGGATTCACGGCGTAGAAGTCGCCATCCCACACCTGAATTCCGTCTGCGCCAAGGTGCGTTGCCGCTTCGGTTGGGGTGGCCCACTCCATCGTGAACGAGACGATCGAGGTGCGGTGGTCAAGCTGATCGCGGTCGGTGATCCCGTAGACCTTGACCCCGGGGATCTCGGCGAGTCGGTCGAGCAGGTGCACGATCAGTTCGCGCTCGTAGAGGGTGATCGCCTGCAGGCCCGCACGAATCTCGGCTCGGCGGCCGGTCAGTGGTGTTGGTGCGCCCGTGTGCCCAAACTCGCGGCCGATCCAGGCGAGGTGGTCGATCGATGCCGTTGTTCCCGCCATGCCTTCAAAGCTTGGGGTCCCCGTTTCCCAGAGATCGTGGGCGGGGCGCACCTTATATCGACCGAAGCGCTCGAGGAGTGGCAGCTTGCCGTAGAGGAGCCCTGCATGCGGCCCGTAGAACTTATACGGGGAGCAGAGCAGGAAGTCGGTGTCGAGCGCCTGCACATCAATCGGGTAGTGCGGCGCCGAGCAGACCGCATCGAGCACCGTGAGTGCGCCGGCCTCATGGGCGAGGCGCACGATCTCCTTGGACGGGTTGATGGTGCCGACCGCGTTTGACGACATGCCGACCGCAACGATCTTGGTGCGTGGCGAGCGCAGTGCCGCGTACGCCTCAATGTCGAGGGTGGCATCGCTGGTGCGGATCGGAATCACCTTGAGGGTGAGGCCAAAGTCTTCGGCGAGCCAGAGCCACGGGCTGTAGTTTGCGTCGTGATCAAGCTGCGAAACGATCACCTCGTCGCCAGGGTTCAAACTCTTCGCTAGCGATCGCGAGAGCTGGAAGTTGAGCGTCGACATGTTTGCGCCGAACTTCACCGTCTCCTTCGGTGCGTTCAGCAGATCTTCGGCCGCACGGTGCGCCGCATCTTCAACGAGTTGCTGCCGCTGTGAGGTAATGAAGACGCCGCCGGAGTTAGCGTTGGAGTGCAAGAAGAAGTCGCGATACGCATCAATCACCGACTGCGGCACCTGTGTCCCCGCCGGGCCATCGAGGAAGCTGATCGGCCGACCGTCGGGGAGGGCGTTCGCGAGCGATGGGAATCGTGCGCGAATCGCGTTGACGTCGTACGGCTTGGTGGTCATGGCGCGATCGTACTGGGTCAGCGGCGTTGGCGAGTCGCGAGTCGCGTGATCAGCACGACCATGGCGGCGAAGAGGAGGGGGAGGGCGAACATCAGGGCGAGGCCGAGTAGTCCGCCGGGGCCAACGCCAACCCCGCCGTTGCGCGCATCGCCAGATTCTGGCGTTGGCGTCGGTGCGGGTACTGGGGAGGGGCTCGCCGCGTCGGTAACGAGTGCGGGCGAGGCAAGCGTGAGCGCGATGCCACCAAGGAGCAGCAGGAGGCCGAGTGCCAGGAGGGCGAGCGCCGCCGTGCTGCTGGCGAGCCGCCCGCGCCCCTCGCCGCCAAGGAGTCGTAGCGCCTCGGCTCGCTCGAGCGTGGTCACGACGAGCGGTCGACCAACACCGGCGCGCAGCTCTCCGTCAACGAGTTGGCCGGCTGCGGTGGCGCGATCCAAGTTGCTGATCTGCTCGAGGCCAACGCGCGCGCCGCGCTTCGGGTCACTCGCCGCAATCGCCGCAACCAGCGCCGCCGTCTCGGGGCTCTGATACTCGCGACCCGTGGCATGGAGCTCGGCGACGCTCCCCTCCCAACGTCGCTCAACCACCACGAGCCCGTCGGCAAGATCTGCGGCCGCGACGCTGATGGTGCTGCTTGCATCACTAATGACAAATGGGAGGCTGCGCACGGCGACATCAATCACACGCCAACCCCCCTCGTCGGCAATGGAGACGCGCTCACGACGGAAGACGAGTGGCCGATGGTTTTCGTCCTCAAAGATCTCTGGCGCGTCGATGCTCCCCTTGATGGCTAGATACGGTGCCGAATCGCCACGTAAAGCGGCAAGGCGGAGCGCCTCGGTCGGCGAGATGGGGGAGAGGCCGGCGAGTAGTTGCCCTGCGCGCGTGCGCACATCGGCACGTCGCGTGAGCAGCAGCCCGACAACGATCAGCGCGGCGCCGATTGGGGCGATGGGGTTCATGAGCCTTGCTTGCCGCTGTCGGGGTCGAACGCCTGCACGTCACCGTTGATGCTGGTGACGATCAGTCGACCGCCGATCAGTTCGGCGGCACCAACAACATCGCTGTGCGCCAGTCGCCAGCGCACCTCGCCGTCGCCGCGAATCGCCCACGTCTCAACCTCGCTCTGCACGATCACATGACCGAATCTCGGTGAGGCGATCAATTCCACTACCGGTGTCCCAGTTTGATGACTCCAAGCGAGCGCGCCGGTGCGTGCGCCGAAGGCGTAGACGGTGAAGCCGTAGCCGACGACGAAGAGTTGGGCATCGTCCCAGTGGATTGCGCGCGGCTCGTCATAGATGACGGTGGCGAGCCGTACCGCCCAGGCGCCGCCCGGCGTCTCAACGCGCAGCTCCATGCGGCAGAGTCGATCAGGGTCACCCTCTGCGCCTGCGCCGAGTGCGCCATGGTCCACGAGGGTTGCACCAACCTCAGAGAGGGCGAAGACCGCGGCGGCCTGGCCGCTGCTCCCCCAGGTGGCGCGAACACGCAGTCCGCCCGGGAAGTCGCTGATGCGACTCTTCGGCTCGCCGGCTCCGGTTGGGATGGGGGCGCTCGTTCGTTCGTTCACCCAGCGATTCTAGGCGCGACGTACGCTTAGGCGATGAAGGCCGTGTTGTTCGACTGGGATGGGACCCTTATCGATACGACCGAGTACGTCTATGAAGCCAACGTTGCGGTGATGAAGTCCTTCGGCCTCCCACCCCTCACCCGCGAGCGATATGGCGCGGCCTTCTCGCCAAACTGGCGCCGCATGTACGCCGCCCTCGGCGTCCCCGAGCACCTTGTAGAGGGAGCGGCCGACGTCTGGCACGGTGCCTATAAGGGGCACGGTGCGGAGCTGCTCCCTGGTGCCTACCCGGCGCTGGAGCGACTGGTCGCCGCAGGGATCCCCCTCGGCATCGTTACCGCTGGCGACCGTAAGGTCGTCGCCGAGCAGCTCCGCCGCACCGGCGTCGCCGACCTGATCGGCTCGGCTGTGTATGGCGACGACTCAGTCGAGCAGAAGCCCGACCCAGCACCGCTCCGCCGCGGGCTTGCCGCACTCGGTCACGCATCCACGCCAGCCGAGACGGCCTACCTCGGCGACACCCTCGACGACGTGCGCATGGCGCGCGCTGCAGGGGCGCATGCGGTCGGCATCCACTCGCCCTTCTTCCACCCCGACGACTTCTATACGGCTGATGCGCACGAGCACGCCCCCTCCGTTGCCGACTGGGTTGCCACGCTTCTCGACGGAGCAAAGCGCTAGACTGATGCCATCGCGACAGGGGAGCGCCATCGGGCGCTGAGATGCGGAAGGTCCGCGAACCCTACGAACCTGATCCGGGTCATGCCGGCGAAGGGAGGACGCAGGTGTACCCCGCGCGATAGAGAGCGAGGT
>NZ_JBBAWK010000011.1:0-37000 GCF_040397215.1 Candidatus Limnocylindrus sp. | reverse complement strand
GTGATGGGCGTGAACGAGAAGCAGTACGACCCAGCGAAGCACCACATCATCTCGAATGCCAGCTGCACCACGAACTGCCTCGCCCCCGCGGCGAAAGTCATCTCTGATGGCTGGGGGATTGCGCGTGCGTTGATGACCACCATCCACAGCTACACCAATGACCAGCGCATCCTTGATGTTGCACACAGCGACCCGCGTCGCGCGCGTGCCGCAGCGCTCAACCTTGTGCCAGCGTCGACGGGTGCCGCGGCGGCGATCGCGCGCGTCATTCCAGAACTTGAAGGCCGCTTCGGTGGCTACAGCATTCGCGTCCCAACCCCAACGGTGAGCATCGTGGACTTCACCGCAGAGCTGGAACGATCGGCAAGCATCGAGGCGATCCACGCCGCATTCCGCGCCGCAGAGGCGGGACCGATGGCGGGCATCCTCGGCGTCTCCGACGAGCCGCTGGTTTCGTCGGACTACAAGGGCGACACCCGTTCGTCGATTATTGACACCCTCAGCACGATGATGGTCGGCGATAAGTTCGTGAAGATCGTCACCTGGTACGACAACGAGTGGGGCTACAGCTGTCGCATTGCCGACCTGGTGCGTTACGTGGCGACGCATGCCTGAGAAGAAGGGGCTGCTCGCAAGGCTTATCGGTGGCGGCGCTACGCCGGTGGCAAAGCCTGCCGCAAAGCCCGCGGCAAAGCAGGTTGCCCCGAAGCCAGCGGTAAAGCTGGTCGCCGCGAAGCCAAACCCAAAGCTCGCGGCCGCCACTCCTGCCAAGAGCGCGAGCGGGGCGCCGCCACAAAAGCCGGCGGGGGCGATGCTCGCTTCAAGTCGCCCAGCCAATCGACCGCAGGTGAAGCCGACGATCACGGGCTCAAACGGGCAGCCGCGACCGACCGGCGCGCCACCAACGGCTCCGAGCCGACCAGCGAATCGCCCCAACGTCAAGGCCACGATCAAGGTGGGCGGGGCCATGTTGACCGCGACGCAGGTACGACTAGTCCCACGCCCAATTCCGCGCCCGGCTCCGCAGCAGACCGGCCCGCGCCTTCTGGCACAAGAGCTCATCTCGGCGTCAGGGAAGCGCACGATTCGCGAGCTCAACATGCAGGGCCAGCGCGTGCTGCTGCGCGTCGATTTCAATGTGCCGCTCTCCGACGGGAAGATCGTTGACGACTCGCGCATTCGTGCGGCGGTGCCAACGATCAAGGCGCTCCTTGATGGCGGCGCATCGATCGTGATCATGTCGCACCTTGGCCGACCTGATGGTCGCGTTGTTGATGGCCTGCGCCTGCGACCCGCAGCAGAGCGACTCACCCAACTCGTTCGCGTCAATGTGCCCACCACCGGTGATGCGCTTGGAGTTGGCACCGACGATGCCGTGCGGCGCTTGCGACCAGGTGAGCTGCTTCTTCTCGAGAACGTCCGCTTCCACGCTGGTGAGGAGCGCAATGATCCAGCCTTTGCGGAGCGACTCGCCTCGTACGGCGATGTCTTCGTGAACGACGCATTCGGTGCGGCGCACCGCGCCCACGCCAGCACCGTCGGCGTCGCCGCCTACCTGCCGTCGTACGTTGGCCTGCTCATGGAGCAAGAGGTGGAGGCGCTATCGAATCTGCTCGACAAGCCGGCGCGACCATTCGCCGCGATCGTTGGCGGTGGCAAGGTCTCGGGCAAGGTGGCCGTCCTTGAGGCGCTGATCAAGAAGGTAGACCTTCTGATCCTTGGCGGTGGTGTCGCGAATACGTTCCTTGTCGCCTCTGGCCGAAGTGTTGGCAAGAGCCTCTATGAGTCAAAGATGGTCGACGATGCACGACGCATCCTGAAGCTGGCGCAAGACCGCGGCGTACGCGTGCTCCTCCCAGTTGATGGCGTGGTGGCAAAAGAGGTCACGCGCGGCACCGAGTTCAAGGTGGTCTCCGCCGACAAGCTCCCAGCGAGCTGGCATATGGTTGACCTTGGACCAAACTCCATTACTGCGATTCGCGAGGCGCTCGTGCCAATCAAGACCATCTTGTGGAACGGACCACTCGGCGTCTTCGAGATCCCATCGTTTGCGGTGGCCACCCGCGAGCTTGCCAAGGTTGCCGCTGAGAAGGCGGACGCAGGCGCGACTGTGGTGGTTGGCGGTGGCGACAGCATCGCCGCCCTGCGTCAACTAGGCCTCGCCGAGAAGATGACGCACCTCTCTACCGGTGGCGGCGCCTCGCTGGAGTTCCTTGAGGGGCGCGACCTGCCAGGCCTCGCCGTGGTGCCAACCGCCGGCTCGCCGTACGAGACGCTGCCAATCGTCTACGTGTCGCCCGTTAAGCCGGGTGGCAAGGCGGCGGCGAAGCGCGCACCAACAAAGCCGAAACCGATCATCAAGCCATCCGCGTTGGATGACGAGGACGACGAGAGCGACACACTGGCATGAGCGACCGTATCGCCACGATTCATGCACGCGAGATTCTCGACTCACGCGGCAACCCGACCGTTGAGGTGGACTTAGCGCTCACCGGCGGCGCGCGCGGTCGCGCCGCTGTTCCATCTGGCGCCTCTACTGGCGCACACGAGGCGGTTGAGCTTCGCGATGGCGATAAGCACCGATTTGGCGGCAAGGGGGTCCTCGGCGCCGTTGCCGCCGTGAACGGCGAGATCGCGCAGGCGATTAACGGCACGACGGTTCTTGACCAGCGTGCACTCGATGCGGCACTCATCGCCCTTGACAGCACGCCCGCCAAGGGTCGACTCGGCGCGAACGCCATCCTCGGTGTCTCACTCGCCGCCGCCCACGCGCGCGCCGCGCTGCACGGCCACGAGCTCTGGTACGAACTCGGCGGCGACGCCGCAGTGAAGCTCCCCGTGCCGCTGCTCAACATCCTTAATGGCGGCAAGCATGCCGAAAACTCCACCGATTTCCAGGAGTTCATGGTGGTTCCTGTTGGCGCCGCCACCTATCGCGATGCACTGCGTGCTGGCGCTGAGGTCTTCGCCGCACTCCGCAAGAACCTGCACGATCGCGGCCTTGCAACCGGACAGGGTGATGAGGGTGGATTCGCGCCGAGCTTGCCATCGAACGAGGCGGCGCTTGATGTGCTGATGACCGCGATTGAGGCGGCTGGGTATCGACCGGGCGATGAGATTGCCATTGCGATCGATGCTGCCGCGACAGAGCTGCTACAGCCGAACGGCCACTACAAGCTGGAGCGCGAAGGGCGCACCCTAGAGAGCGGTGCGCTTGTTGATCTCTGGGCGAGTTGGGCGTCGAAGTATCCAATCATCAGCATTGAAGATGGCCTCGCCGAAGATGACTGGAGCGGATGGGAGGCACTGACCGCGCGCATCGGCGGCAAGGTGCAGATCGTGGGCGACGACCTACTGGTGACAAACACCCACCGTATTGAACGTGCCATTGATGCCGGCGCCGCTAACGCGCTACTGGTAAAGCCCAACCAGATCGGCACCCTGACCGAAACCCTCGATGCGATCACCCTAGCGCGCGGCGCTGGGTGGGCGAGCATCTTGAGTCACCGCTCCGGTGAAACAGAAGACACCACCATCGCCGACCTTGCCGTGGCCACGAACGCAGGGCAGATCAAGACTGGCGCTCCATCACGCTCGGAGCGCGTCGCCAAACTGAACCGACTCTTGCGCATCGAAGAGCAGCTCGGCGCACGAGCGATCTATGCTGGCCGTAGCGCCTTCTCGCACGTGACCCACGCATGAGCCGCTTTGTGGATCGCGGCGCAACGGTCGCTGCCTTTGTTGGTATCGGCATGGCGCTCACCGTTGCGGTGAGCTTCTTGATGGTGATCCCGATCGATCCCGCCTATATCGTCTTCGCGCCGCTCTCGGGACTTCTCATCGGCTGGTACGGGAATCAACGCGCCGGTCAGCTGCGTGGTCGCCCCGGTCGCATCTTTGCGAATGCAGGTTGGAGTGGTGCAATCACCGCCGTCACCTTTGCTGCGCTCTTCCTTGCGGTGAAGCTCTTCTTCTTCTCGCTTGATCCTGGCTACCGCGACGAGAAGCAGGGCGGCTCTTTCAAATGCAAAGCGGGTCCAGAGTGCGTTTACGTGCGCTACCAGGGTGCCGATGGCGGTGAGGCCGCGCTCGCTGAGGCGGGCATTACTGATGTGGCGTCATTCACCGACTGGTATTGGGATGGTCAGATGGGGACTGCGCGACTGCTAATCGGCGGCACGACACTCTTCGCGTTGTTGGGTGGGCTCTTCTACTGGCCGAGTGCTCCACGCGTGAAGCGCGAGGAGCCGGTCTCCTAATCGTCGTCCCGCCACACTGCGCAGAGCGCAGCGGGCGGTCGATCGATTCGTTCGCTTAGGCTTTTGGCGTCGCCTTCTTGGCGGCAGGCTTCTTGGCGGCTGGCTTCTTTACAGCCGCCTTCTTGGCAACCGGCTTTGCAGCGGCAGCCTCAGCCTTTGGTGCGGCGACCTTCTTCGGTGCCGACTTCTTCTTGTTGACGACCTTCGGCATCACGCCGCCAGCGGCAGCCGCCATGGCAGCCTTCTTGGCGAGGCGCGACTTGCGTCGGGCTGCAGCGTTCTTGTGGATGGCACCGTGCTTCGCGGCGCGGTCAAGGGCGCTCGACGCCTTGTTGACGGCGGCGGCGGTGTCGCCTTGAGTCTGGCCCGTGATGATCTCGAGCGCCTTCGCGACGAGGCTCTTGGCGGCGGTTCGCTGTGGCTGCTGCACCGCGTTGCGGCGGGCAGAGGCGCGAACCTCTTTTAGCGACTGTGGTGTTCGTGCACCCTTGTACGTACGTGGGGTCTTTCCCATTGGTCACTCCATCAGCTTCTGGGGCTCGGTTGAGCCGTCGGGCGATCGTAGCAGAGGCTCCGCCACGCTCCGCTCCTGGCGCCCTTGGGCGGCGCTGGCGAGAGCGTGCGATCCTTAGGTCATGAGCACCATCCCGCAGTCTCGGCTGCGCAACTTCAGCATCATCGCGCACATCGACCATGGAAAGTCGACCCTGGCCGACCGCCTGCTCGAGGCGACCCACACGGTGGAGGCTCGGCTGATGACCTCGCAGATGCTCGACTCCATGGACCTGGAGCGCGAGAAGGGGATCACGATCAAGGCACGCGCGGTGCGCCTGGACTACGTGGCGAATGATGGCCTCACCTACGGCCTCAACCTGATCGACACCCCTGGCCACGTTGACTTCGCCTATGAGGTCTCACGAAGCCTGCAGGCCTGCGACGGCGCAATCCTGGTCGTTGATGCGAGCCAAGGGATCGAAGCGCAGACGCTGGCCAACGTGCACCTGGCGATGAAGCTCGGCCTGGTGATCATCCCGGTGCTCAACAAGATCGATCTCCCCGCCGCCGACCCCGAGATGGTGATGGGTGAGCTCGAAGACTCACTCGCCATTCCACGAGAAGAGGTGATTCTCGCCTCAGCGAAGGCGGGCATCGGTATCGCCGAAATTCTTGAGGCGCTTGTTGCGCGCATCCCAGCGCCGAGCGGCCCACTCGACGCGCCGCTGCGGGCCCTCGTCTTCGACTCCCACTACGACACGTACAAGGGGGTGGTGAACTACATCCGCGTACAAGAGGGGCGACTCAAGGCGGGCGATCCGATTCAGATGATGGGCTCTGGTGTCACCTGCGTTCCAGTCGAACTCGGCTACTTCCGACCGCAACACGTGCCGGTGCAAGAGTTGGTCGCGGGTGAGGTCGGCTACATCGCCACGGGTCTCAAGAGCGTGCGCGACGCGCGCGTTGGCGACACGGTCACATCGCAAACGAGTCCCGCCACCGAACCGCTCCCTGGTTACCAGGTTGCGCTGCCGCTCGTCTTCGCCGGCCTATATCCGCTGGGTGGCGAGGATTACCCCGCGTTGCGCGAAGCGCTTGAGAAGTTGCACCTCAACGACGCCAGCTTCACCTTTGAGGCGGAGTCGTCGGCTGCACTCGGCTTCGGCTTCCGCTGTGGCTTCCTCGGCCTCCTGCACATGGAGATCGTGCAGGAACGACTCGAGCGTGAGTTCAACCTGCAGCTGATCGCTTCAGCCCCCTCCTGCAAGTACCAGGTGATGCTCAGTGGCGGCAAGGGGGAGATGCGAATTAACAACCCCGCCCAGCTGCCGAGCCCAAATCATATCGACGAGATTCGCGAGCCTTGGGTCGCCGCCTCGGTGGTAACCCCATCGACCTACATCGGCACGATCATGGAGCTCTCCACCGACAAGCGCGGCATCTTTGACGGCATGGAGTATCTCGACGAGAAGCGCGTGGTGATGCGCTTCCAGATTCCGCTCGCCGAACTAATCGTTGACTACTTCGACCAGCTGAAGAGCCGCACAAAGGGATACGCGTCGTTGGATTACACCGAATCCGAGTATCGGGTTGCGCCCCTCGTGAAGCTCGACATTCTCGTGAACGGCGAACCGGTAGATGCGCTCAGCACCATCATCCATCGTGACCGCGCGCAGAGTGCCGGCCGTGTCCTTGCAGCGAAGCTGAAGGATCTCATTCCGCGCCAGATGTTTGAGGTGCCGATCCAGGCGGCGATCGGCGGCACCGTGATTGCGCGCGAGACGGTAAAGGCAGTTCGTAAGAACGTGCTCGCAAAGTGCTACGGCGGCGACATCACCCGAAAGAAGAAGCTGCTCGAGAAGCAGAAAGAGGGTAAGGAGCGCATGAAGCGCGTCGGCTCCGTTGAGATTCCGCAAGAGGCCTTCCTCGCGGTCTTGCGCACCGACGCGGATTAACGTGACGTTGGGCGCGCAGCCCGCTCCGCCGCGCGGACTCTATCTGCATGTGCCCTTCTGTCGTTCGCTGTGTCCGTACTGTGACTTTGTCGTCGTTGCTGGTGCCGCAGCCTTCGGCCCGCGCTCGCGCATGGGCGGGTATCTCAACGCAGTCGAACAAGAGATTGATCTGCGCGCGAAGCTAGCCGACACGCTGTTCGGCAGCCTCGGCTCTGCAGATCGCCAGCCGCTTGAGACGCTCTATCTCGGTGGCGGCACCCCATCGCTGCTCCCTACCGATCGACTGGCCGCGCTCATTGATCGCATTCGCGACCGCTTTGGACTCACCCCCGACGCCGAGGTGACCCTCGAGGCGAACCCGGGTGCCGACGAGCGGGGAGATCTGGCCGGTGTTGTGCAGGCTGGCGTCACCCGGCTCAGCGTCGGCGTGCAGGTGATGGATACGACCGCCCTCCGCTCCCTCGGCCGTCGCCACACCCCCGAAGACGTGATGGCGACGATTGCCGCCGCCCGAGCCGCAGGGTTCGCCAGTATCTCCATGGACCTGCTCGCCGATCTGCCCGACCTGCCCTTTGACGCCTGGGCGGCGAGCCTTGACGCGGCGATCGACCTCGCCCCTGATCACCTCAGCGTCTACGCCCTCACCCTCAGCCTCGGCTCCGATGAGTCTGGCGACGACCGCCTCGCCACCCCCGCGGGCGCGGTCGCCTGGCGGGAGCGAGCCGCCGCCGCCCAAGACGAAGAGCGCGGCGCGCTGGAGCTCGAGCACCTCAATAGCCGCCTCCCCGTTGCCGGTTACGACTGGTACGAGATCAGCAACTGGGCAACAACTGGCCACGCATCGCGGCACAACACCCTCTACTGGGAGCGCGCCAGCGTTGCCGCCGTTGGCCCAGGCGCTCACGCGTTTGATGGCGCCACGCGCCGCTGGAACTCCGCGAACCTCGACGCCTGGGAGGGCGCACTTCAGCAGGAAGAACTTCCACCAGGTGGTGAATCGCCCGCCGAGAGCGGCGCTGCAGGTGCCGCAGAGGGCTTGGTTCTTGCGCTGCGCATGGCGCGCGGTGTGGAACGCGATGCCGCCGTGCGCGATGGATTCAGTGAGGCAATTACTTGGGGCGAATCCAACGGCCTGCTTGCACCACATCCGTCGGATGCGTCACGCATTCAGCTGACGCTGCGCGGCCGCCTACTGAGCAACGAACTCTTCTCGCGAATCGTGTAGCGAGCCTCGCGCCAACGCGCGATGCGAATCAGTTTGGCGCGGCGAGGTCACGGCGCGGGAAGATGTAAAAAGCCCAGCCAGCTGCGATCACGGCTATCGCCGCAAAAATGAGAGCAGCGGAACTATCGACGGTGCCATTCAGCAGGTCCACTGGCGAGAAGTGGTTGAACAGTGAGAGGTATTGGTACGGCTTCACAACATCCCAGAACGAGCCGATCACCTCAATGATGTAGTTCAGCATGATAAAAGAGACGGTGATCGCCATTGCGGGGGCAGTTCGATCAAAGCTGCCACTCGTGGCGATGCCGATCGTGGCGAACATTCCCCAGAAGAGCGCGCCGTAGGCCCAGAGAATTGGCAGTTGATCAAAGGCGAGCTGGTCGGTGACTCCGGCGATCTGTGCGCCGACGATGGTGCCGCCGACATAGGCGAGTGAGACAAGCGCTGCCCCGACCCAGCCTTCAATCAACATGGTGGCGAGGACCGTGCGGCGGCTGAGCGGACGGCTCAGCAGAAGTTCAAGGGTGCCGCGCTGACGTTCGCCCGAAATGGCGCCGACGGTGAGGCCGGCGCTCAAGATGCCGAAGAGGGCGATCGAAATCGGATGGATGAACCCCACGGAGATCGTGCCCGCGAGGGTCGAGAAGCGGCCTGTGCCAGGCAGGGTAGGCTTCCCCGCGATGGAGTCTTGGAAGGCCTTATAAATCACGGGGAAGAGGAGCGACCAGACCACCACCACAGCGAGCCCGACAGCGAGTCGAATGCGGTGGCCGCGCAGCAGCCGTCGAAAGAGGGTTGCGTTGATCATCGGGAGCTCCTCTTCTTGGCTGCGCCATTCTTTGCTGGACTCTTCTTGGCTCGAGTCTTCTTGACCGGCGCACGCTTCGCTGTTGGTCGCTTCGCAGCGGGCTTCGGCTTCGCCCTCTTCACCTCTGCAACCTCGGGGAAGACCTGAACCGCACCAGAGAAGTGTCGCGCATCACCGTAATACGACATGAATGCCTCTTCGAGGCTTGCGGCCTCAACCAGCAGGTCGCGCAGGTCAGATGTTTGTAGTCGCGCGACCAGCTTCGGTACGGCTGCGGGCTCTGCTTCGCAGCTGATGCGGTAGCCGCCCCTTCCCTCTGGGGCGACCTTGACGCCGAAGACGCCTGCGAGTGTGGTGAGGCGCGTTGGCTTGCGCGCGACAAGCGCATCAACGCGGCGCCGCTGGAATCGCACCAGCGTCTCCACCGTTTCAAGTGCAACAAGTTTGCCGCCGCGCACGATGGCGACGCGATTGCAGATGCGCTCTACCTCGCTGATGAGGTGGCTGCTAAAGAAGACGGTGCGACCGGCGGCGACGCGCTCAAGGAGTAGCTCCTGGAGTGAGCGCTGCATCAACGGGTCGAGACCCTCGGAGGGCTCATCAAGAATCAGCAGTTCTGGGTCCGTCTCAAGCGCCTGCACCACGCCAATCTTTTGGCGCATGCCGCGGCTATAGTCGCGCACCGGTCGCTTCAAGATTGCGTCGGAGAGTTCGAGCGCCTCCATGATGCGATGGCGAAGGAGTGATGGTCGGCCACTCAAGGCGCGCATGTGGTCGAGGTACTCGCGGCCGCTCATGTAGTCGTAGACGGCGAAGCCCGAGGGGAGGTAGCCAACGCGACGGCGGATCTCGACTGAGTCCTTGACGATGTCGAGGCCGAGCACCGAGGCGGAGCCGGCGGTTGGGTGCAGGAAGCCGAGGAGGGTGCGAATCGCGGTGCTCTTCCCCGCGCCGTTTGGACCGAGGAATCCGAAGAGCTCGCCCTCTCTGATCTCGAGGTCTAGAGCGGAGAGCGCCTTGATCTCGCCAGTGCGGCCGTAGTGCTTTGTGAGGGCACGAGTTTGAATGGCGAATGAGCTGGACATGACCAAATACTAGTCCTTTGACCCAAACACGCTCCCACCCTAGACTGAGTTGGCACTCGACATCTGCCGAGTGCCAAGAGAAGAGGTGGGCATGGTTCGACGACAGCGACGTACCGGACTCCTGGACGATCGTGCCCGCGTCATCCTCGCCGCCCTCGTAGAGGAGCACATCCGCACGGCTGTCCCTGTGGGATCGATGGCCCTATCTGACGGCTACGACCTGGGCGTCTCGCCCGCGACCGTGCGCGGGGTGCTGGTTGAACTTGAAGAGCTCGGTCTCTTGATGCAGCCTCACACCTCCGCCGGCCGCATCCCGACCGACCTTGGCTATCGCACCTACGCGGTGGAGATCGCCACCCCTGACGAGGTCACCCCGGTCGACCAACTGATGATTCGTCACCAGTTCGGCCAGGCCGAAGGGGGCGCCGACCAGTGGTTCCGCATCGCCGCCACCACGCTGGCGAGCTCTTCGCGCGCAGCGGGGATCGCCACGCCGATGCGCCCGACCTCCGCGCAGCTCCGTCACATCGACCTCGTGCGCACCGCCGATCGCCTCGCCACCCTGATCGCCGTAGTCAGCGATGGGAGCGTGCGCCCAACCCTGCTGCCACTCCCAGAGGGGGCCGACCAGGATGCCCTCACCGCGGTGGCGAGCTACCTGAACGCTAGGGTGCTCAACAAGAGTTCGGCGCAACTTGCCGCCGCCGCCACGAACCTCCCCGAGTCGCTGCCAAACCGAGCAATCGTGCGGACCTTGCTGGAGCGCACCAGTCGCCTCCTCGCCGAGATCGACGATGCGGCGGTCGAGCACGTCTATAGCGACGGCCTCCTCAATGTGATGGAGGCCCCCGAGTTCGCGGAGAGCTCGCGGGTGCGCAACGTCTTCACCGCACTCGAAGGGCGCGGTTACTTGGGCAACCTGGTGCACGAGGTGGTGCAGGGTGGGCAGGTGCGCCTCTTCATTGGCACCGAGAACGTGCCGATTGAGATGCACGGCGTCTCCTTGATCCTTGCCCCATATGGCGTTCCCGGGCAGGCGCTCGGTGTGGTGGGGGTCCTTGGGCCAACGCGCATGCCGTACCCGCGGGCGGTTGGCTCGGTCCAGTTCGTAGCCCACCTGCTGTCGGAGCTCGTCACCCGCTTCCATCGCGCCTAGCGCTTGACTCCCGCCGCCCCGCGGCGTATTCTCGCGTCAGCGAGTTAGCACTCTAATCCTTTGAGTGCTAACTTACGCACGAAGCCTCCCTAAAACAGGGGCTCCTGAGCACAAAAGGGGGAACGCATGACCCAACCAACGACCGAACCAGAGACGACCGAGCAGGAGGCGCCCGAGCTCGATCCGCTTGCCGCCGTCCGTCTGGAGCGCGACGAGCAGATCGCCGCCCACCAGCGCACCGCCGCCGACTTTGCCAACTTCCGCCGCCGCACCGCCGAGGAACGCGAGCGCGAGGCCGGGCTGGCGAGCGAGTCGCTGCTGATCAAGGCCCTGGGAGTGGCCGACGACATGGACCGCGCCCTCTTAGCAGTGCCGGCAAACCTGACGGCCGAGCCGTGGGTCGAAGGGGTCGCAGCCATCCATCGAAAGCTCCTGGCGCTCTTGGAGAGCGAAGGGGTGACCCCATTTGAATCGATCGGCAAGGAGTTCGATCCGCGGGAGCACGAAGCGATTGCCCAGGTCCCTGGGAGCGGCAAGCCCGCCGGCGAAGTCATCGCCGAGCATCGAAAGGGGTGGCGAATTCGTGACCGAATTCTGCGACCTGCGGTGGTGAGTGTGGCGAACGACTAACGGAGCGACCGCTCCACATAACTTGGAAAATTTTGGAAGCAAGTAAGTAAAGGAGAACCAAATGGGAAAGATTATCGGGATCGATCTAGGGACCACGAACAGCGTTGTTGCCGCCATGGTTGGCGGTGAGCCAACGGTGATCAGCTCCGCCGAGGGCGGACGAACCGTTCCATCGGTTGTCGGGTTTGGTAAGGGCGGCGAGCGACTCGTTGGCCAGCTGGCGAAGCGTCAGGCGGTCACGAATCCAACAAACACCGTCTTTAGCATCAAGCGTTTCATGGGTCGCCGTTTTGATGACGTTGAGTCGTTGAAGACGAAGGGCCTCGTTCCCTACGTTGTAGAGAAGGATGCTGGCAGCGACGGCGTCAAGGTCAAGGTCGACGGCGGATCCTATTCACCACAAGAGATTTCCGCAATGATTTTGCAGAAGCTGAAGGCCGATGCGGAGGCGTTTCTCGGCGAGAAGATCACCGAAGCGGTGATTACGGTGCCGGCCTATTTCGACGACACGCAGCGACAGGCAACGAAAGATGCCGGCCGAATTGCGGGCCTCGACGTAAAGCGCATCATCAATGAGCCAACCGCTGCGGCGCTCGCCTACGGTCTCGACAAGAAGAAGGAAGAGAAGATCGCCGTCTACGACCTCGGTGGCGGAACGTTCGACATCTCGATCCTGGAGCTTGGCGACGGCGTATTTGAGGTGAAGTCATCAAACGGCGACACACACCTTGGCGGCGACGACTTCGACCAGCGGATCATCGACTGGCTCCTGGCTGAGTTCAAGAAGGACCAGGGGATCGACCTTTCGAAGGATCAGCAGGCCCTTCAGCGCCTCAAGGAGGCGGCGGAGAAGGCCAAGATCGAGCTATCTGGCACGGGCCAGACCGAGATCAACCTGCCGTACATCACGGCCGATGCGACCGGCCCGAAGCACGTGGTGGTGACCCTGAGCCGAGCGAAGCTCGAGTCACTGGTTGCCGACCTGATTGAGAAGACGAAGGCTCCAGTGCTCGCCGCACTGAAGGACTCGGGTCTCAAGGCGTCGGAGATCGACGAGGTCGTCCTAGTTGGTGGCATGACGCGCATGCCCGCTGTTGTTGAGGCGGTCAAGGCGCTCTTCGGTGGCAAGGAGCCGTCGAAGGGTGTGAACCCTGACGAGGTGGTGGCTATCGGCGCCGCAATCCAGGGCGGCGTCCTCGCGGGCGACGTCAAGGATGTGCTGCTGCTCGACGTGACGCCGCTCTCGCTCGGCATTGAGACGTTGGGTGGCGTGATGACGAAGCTCATCGAGCGCAACACGACGATCCCAACGTCGAAGAGCCAGACGTTCTCGACGGCCTCCGACAACCAGCCGCAGGTGGAGATCCATGTGCTGCAGGGCGAGCGCGAGTTTGCCGCCGACAACAAGACGCTCGGTAAGTTCATCCTCTCCGGGATCCCCGCCGCACCGCGCGGCGTGCCACAGGTTGAGGTGACGTTCGACATTGACGCGAACGGCATCCTCGATGTGAAGGCGAAGGATCGCGCGACGGGCAAGGAGCAGCAGGTGCGCATCACGGGCAGCTCGATGCTCGGCAAGGATGATGTTGATCGCATGGTGCGCGAGGCGAAGGATCACGAGGCGGAAGACAAGGCGCGCCGCGAGGCGATCGACTTCCGCAATCAGACCGAAGCCCTTGCCTTCCAGGCGGAGAAGACGCTCACCGATCTTGGCGACAAGGTCGACGCGGCGAAGAAGTCCGAAGCGGAAGGGCTCATCGGCGAGGTCCGCGAGGCCCTCAAGGGTGAGGACCAGACGCTCCTGAAGGAGAAGGGCGAGGCGCTCGCGCGACTCATGTCAGAGATCGGCACCGCCGCCTACCAGCAGGGTCAGGCCGAGGGTGCCGACGGTGCCGAGAGCGGCGAAGCGACCCCTGCCGGCGAGGAGACGATCGAAGGCGAAGCGAAGGAGGTCTAACCTATGGGTATGACCAACTCCGCTGCTGAACCTACAGCGCTGATCCGCGCCCGAGGCCTGACGAAGGTCTTCGGGGCGCGGTCGGCAGTTGCTGGCATCGACTTCGAAGTCCGTGACGGCGAGTTCTTCGGATTCCTTGGGCCCAACGGCGCAGGGAAGACGACGACGATGCGCATGATCGCGGGCGTCTCGCCGCGCACCTCGGGAAGCCTCGAGATCTTCGGGCAGGACCCAGACCTCCATGGCTCCGAGATTCGTGCCCGGATCGGCGTCGTGCATCAGCAAGAGACGCTCGACATGGAGCTGACGGTTCGCGAGAACCTGCTCATCTTCGGTCGCTTCTTCGGCATGGACCGACCCAGCATCGCGACACGCGCCGATGAACTCCTTGAACTCTTCCAGCTGAGTGACCGCGCCAAGGATCAGGTGGAGCCACTTTCGGGCGGCATGAAGCGCCGCCTCTCCATTGCGCGATCACTGATCGCCAGCCCGCGCGTCCTGATGCTCGATGAGCCAACGACCGGACTCGACCCACAGGCGCGACACCTGCTCTGGGATGCTCTGCAGCGACTGAAGCGCGGTGGCACCACGATCGTATTGACCACGCACTACATGGATGAGGCCGAACAGCTCTGCGATCGACTGGTGGTGATGGATCAGGCGAAGATCGTCGCCGAGGGTTCACCGCGGCAACTAATCGTTGAACACGCATCGCGCGAAGTACTGGAGCTGCGCTTCCCGAATGGCACTGAATCCATTGACGTGAAGGTGCTGGAAGGGATTGGCGATCGCTACGAGCGTCTTGCAGAGCGTGTCATCGTTGGCTGCGAGAACGGCGAAGCGGCGCACGCTCGCGCGCTGGAGCACGGACTTGATCCCGAGAGTTGGCTCGTGCGACGCTCAAGTTTGGAGGATGTCTTTCTTCGCCTTACGGGCCGGACACTCGACGAGTGAGCGCCGCGTCGAGCGTCGCTCCGAATCGAACACGCAGCCGACTCGCCGCCATCCGCGAGGCGGCACCACACCCAACTCGGTGGCGACACATCGTTGGCTACATGATCTCCGTCTACCGGCGCGAGTGGCAGGGTTCAGTCTTTAGTGGCTTCATTGAACCGCTCGTAGTGTTAGCGGGTCTTGGGATCGGACTCGGTGTGCTTGTCGGTGACAAGGCGGCCGAGATTACTGGTGGAGTCAGCTATGTCGCATATATCGCCCCAGCACTGATGGCCAGCTCAGCAATGAACCTGGCGACCAGCGAGGCGGCGTGGCCGATCTTGGCGCGAGTTGCGTGGGTGCGCATCTATCACGCCATCGTGGCAACGCCGCTCAACGCTGCCGACGTCATGGTCGGCGCGATCGCCTTCATCGTGGGGAAGGTTGCCTTCGCCGCGGCCTTCTTTGCGGGGGTCCTCCTCATCACTGGGATTGCGACCAGCCCCACCGGAGCGCTTGGCATGCTCGCTGTCTCCGTGCTCACCGCCTTCGCTTTCGGTGCCCCGATGGCGGCCTTCTCGGTGACGCAGAAATCGGACCAAGGCTTTGCCTTCCTCTTCCGGTTGATCATCACCCCGCTCGCCTTCTTCTCGGGGACCTACTTCCCGATCGAGAATCTGCCATTCGCCGCTCAGGTGCTCTCCTGGTGCACCCCGCTCGCTCACGGCGTGGCACTCAGCCGCTCGCTGGCGCTGGGCACCCCAGTCACCTTCGTCTGGTTCCATGTTGGCGCACTGCTGCTCTGGGGGATCGGCGGCACGATTGCGGCGATCTATCTCTTCCGTAAACGGATGCTGAAGTGATCGCCAGTCTCGCCCCCCGCGCCTTCAGCGTCTTCGAGCGCAACGTCTTCGTCTACCGCCGACAGTGGGCGATCCTCGTCACCGGCTTCTTTGAGCCCCTCTTCTTCTTGCTCGGCATCGGCTACGGCGTTGGTGGTGTCATTGGAACCATCCCGTACGGTGGTGTCGAGGTTCCCTATGCGGCCTTCGTTGCCCCCGCACTCCTTGCGAGTGCCGCAATGAACGGCGCAATCTTCGACTCCACGTTCAACATCTTTTACAAGTTGAAGTACGGCAAGGTCTACGACGCGATTCTCTCCACTCCGGTTGGCGTGGGCGACCTCGCCGTGGGAGAGCTGCTCTGGTCGAACCTGCGCGGCGTCATCTACGCCACCGCCTTCCTCGTGGTGATGATCGCTTTCGGCCTGGTGCAGTCGCCACTCGCGCTGCTCGCGCCGGTGGCGGTGATTTTCATCGGCTTCTCATTCGGCGCCGCAGGCTTCGCCATCACCACGCACATGCGCAGTTGGAAAGACTTCGACTTCCTCTTTATCGTCTTGACGCCGCTCTTCCTCTTCTCGGCAACCTTCTACCCGGTGGAGATCTACCCAGGGGCGCTGCGCTGGATCGTGGAGCTCTCACCACTCACGCGCGGCACGCACCTGGTGCGCTCGCTCTGCTTCGGCGATCTCAACCTGTTCATGCTGGTCGACATCGCCTATCTCTCGGCGATCAGCTTCATTGGCTATCGCCATGCGGTACGCCGACTCGGCGTGCTGCTGCTGAAGTAGGCGCGACGTGGCACGCGACCTCTACGCGATCCTCGGCGTTCCGAAGGGGGCGAGTGCTGACGACATTAAGAAGGCCTTCCGCAAGGCGGCCCAGAAGCACCACCCCGACGTTTCGAAGGCGCATGACGCCGCGGCGAAATTCAAGGAGATCAACGACGCCTATCAGGTGCTTTCCGACGCGGGGCAACGCGCGCGCTACGACCAGTTCGGCGAGGCCGGCGTTGGCGGTGGGGCTGGCGGCCCAGGCGGCGGCGGAGCTGGTGGATTCCCCGGTGGATTCCCAGGTGGCTACCAGGGTGGATTCGGCGGCGGTGGCATTGAAGACCTCTTTGAAGGGTTCTTTGGTGGCGCCGGTCGCAGCGCGCGACGCAGCGGCCCGCCTCCTGGAGACGACATGCGCTACGACCTGCGCGTGGAGTTCAGCGAATCTATTCGCGGCGGCACTCGCGACCTCGACTTGAAGATGAAGGTCAACTGCGATGGCTGCGCGGGGAGTGGAGCCGCCAAGGGCTCAGGAACCAAAGAGTGCGACGGTTGCGGCGGGCGCGGCTCAGTGCGCACCGTGCGCCAAACGATGCTTGGCCAGATGGCGGTTGAGGCGCCGTGCGCCAAGTGCGGCAGTGAGGGGCGCATCATTGAGAGGCAGTGCCCAACCTGTCGCGGCGAAGGTCGACTCAACGGCTCCAAGCGACTACATGTGGAGATTCCACCCGGCGTTGATGACGGCACGCAGATTCGACTGAGCGGCCAGGGTGAGCCGGGTCGTCGCGGCGGTCCCGCAGGCAATCTCTACGTCGTCATCGAAGTGAAGGAGCATGCGCAGCTGGTGCGCGACGGCATCAACCTCACCACCGAAGTTCCACTCTCGATCTCACAGGCGGCGCTCGGCGCACGCGTGGTTGTGCCGACCGCCGAAGGCGAAGAGGAGATCGAGATCAAATCAGGGACACAGCCGAACGAGGTGTTACGCCTGAAGGGTCGCGGCGCACCAAATGTGCGGCGTCCAAGCCAGCGTGGCGATCTGCTGATCCACATTGTGATTGAGGTGCCGAAGAGGTTGAGCGGCGATCAGCGTAAGGCGCTGGAGGCCTACGCCAAGGCGAGTGGCGAGGATCAACACTGAGCACCGACGGCTGGCTCGAACTCAGCATCGAATGTGATCCCGAAGCCGCCGAAGCGGTCAGCGAGCGACTCGGACGTCTCGCCCCCGCTGGCACGAGTGCCGAACCCGCTACGTCACCAGCAATCGAAGGCGACGCACTTGGCCCGGTATTTGACCCGATCGCACCAGTACGCATTCGCGCCTGGCTTCCCGACACTGCCAGCAACCGCGCCGCCACTGACGCGCTGATAACGGAGCTAGAGCGCTTCACTGCTTTCTCAAGTGGTGGCGTTGGTCTTCGCAGCATTGGGCCGCTGCTGGCGCGACCGATCCCCGCCGAAGAGTGGGCAACAAGCTGGCGCGCCGAGTTCCCCATCTTGCGCGTGGGCCGCATCGTGGTGCGCCCCCCGTGGCGCGAGCACACCGCCGCCCCTGGCGAGGCCATTGTCACCATTGATCCAGGTCAGGCGTTTGGCACGGGGCTTCACCCAACGTCTCGCCTCGCCCTGATCGGCTTGGAACGCTGGAGTGCCGCGGGCCGACTCGGCGAGCTCCCAAGGAGTGGCGCAGGCGTGCTCGATGTGGGAACGGGAAGCGGCATTCTTCTGCTCGCGGCGATCGCCCTTGGCGCATCACACGGCACCGGCGTCGACATTGATCCGCTCTCTGTTGCCGCTGCCACCGAGAATGCGGCGCGTAACGGCGTCGCGGAGCGCGTGACAATTCAATTGGGCTCGCTCCCCATCAGCGGGCCGGCACCGCTGGTAATGGCGAACCTTGTTGCCACGCTCCACATTGAACTCGCCCCGCTCCTCGTCGGCGCGATGGCGTCGGGCGGCAGACTCCTCACCAGCGGCATGTTCACCACGCGTGCCGATGAGGCAATTGCTGCACTGCAGGCTGCGGGCGCAACGCTCGTTGAACGCTGGGAGGAGGGGGAGTGGGTCGCCGCAGAATTCTCCGATGGTCGCGCTACACTCGCACCATGAGTGACTGCCTCTTCTGCAAGATTATCGCCGGTGAGATCCCGAGCACGCAGCGACACAGCTCGGATCTTGTGGTCGCCTTCGACGACATTGCGCCGCAGGCGCCGTTGCATGTGTTGATCCTGCCGCGCGAACATATTGGCTCTGCCGCCGACCTTCGCGACACCGCGGCCCACGGGGCGCTCTTGGCGCGCATGCATCACATAGCGCAAGAGATTGCCGTAGAGGCTGGCTACGGCAACCGGGGCTGGCGCCTCGTCAGTAACGTCGGAGTTGAGGGCGGCCAAGCGATCGAGCATCTGCACCATCACCTGCTCGCTGGGCGACAACTAGCGTGGCCACCGGGATGAGCGAAGCACCAGTCACGCGCAAGCGAGGCTTCCCGTACCGCACGGTGATCGTGCTGGTCGGCGGCATGGCGATCTTTAGCTTCTTGTCGGGCGGCGGACCCACCGCCGAGCCGCAGGGTCCGGCCGCATCGGCGGCGCCCACGGCCCGTAGCTCCGCAGAGGCGGCACAGGCGGAGGGGCTCCTCGTTTCGGTGGTGACCGCTGCAGGGCTCGGGCCCATTCTGAACAGCGCCGATGTGCGTCCGCCACTCCCGCCAGAGATGAACAGCCTCCCCCGAACGGTGGTTCGCGCCGCCTCAAGCCGCGACCCGAACGGCATCCCGCTGGTCGCTATCTCGTTCACCGATGCCGCCGCCGCGCGGGCAGCAGCCTCACAACTCGCCGCCTACCTGGTCGCCCCGGTGAACCTGGTGCTTGTCCCCCCAGGCGCTCAATTCAGCCTCTTTCAGTCGGGGAACCTGCTCGTCATCCTGCAGCGCACCCCCTCGGCTGACCTCGACAGTGAGGCGGCTAATGCCCTCCTGCTGACCCTGCAGGGGATGCTCGAAGAGGTCCCCCTCCCGCGCTAAGTCGCCTTCGTGCGGGGGATCGGCTATCCTCCTCCCCTTAGGAGGTGCCACTTGGCAGAAGTACGTATCGGCGACAACGAGTCTTTCGAGGCCGCGCTGCGCCGTTTCAATAAGAAGGTCCAGCAGGCCGGCATCTTGGCCGAATCGCGCCGCCGCGAAGCGTTCGAGAACGCCGCGGAGAAGAAGAAGCGCAAGGACGCCAAGCGCAAGAAGCCGATGGGCGGAGCACCGCGCGGGATCTAGCCCCACGGCGCGCCCCGGTGCGGCCTAGCCGCCAGAGAGGAGCAGCGCATGTCGCTTCGAGATCAACTAAAAGCTGATGTCTCGGTCGCAATGCGGTCGGGCGAGACGCTGCGCCGCGACACCCTTCGTATGGCCCTCTCGTCGCTCGCCCTTGTTGAGAAAGAGCTGAAGCGCGACGCCACCGATGACGAGGTGCTCGGCGTCATCGTGAAGGCGGTCAAGACGCGTAAGGAATCCGTTGACGCCTACACCGCGGCGAATCGCGCCGACCTCGCCGATGCCGAAACCGCCGAGATCACGATCCTCTCCACCTACATGCCTGAGCAGTTGAGCGATGCCGATGTCGATGCACTCGTCGCCGAGGCGCTCAGCGCTACCGGCGCAGCCTCGTCGAAGGAGATGGGGAAGGTCATGGGCTGGCTCGGACCGAAGACCAAGGGCCGCGTCGATGGAAAGGTCCTCTCGGGGAAGGTCACCGCGGCGCTCGCCGCACGCGGATGAGTCGCAGCTCCGGGCCACGCGCGCGCATCGTGCGCCGCAGGCGCGGCGGCATCACCGTCACCGCTACCGAACTTCGTGCCCTCGTTGAGCGCGCCCTGCGCCTCTCTGGTGCACCGAAGAGCGGCGAAGCGGTCCTCACCCTGGTTGATGACAACGAGATCACCGCACTCAACGAGTCACAGATGAAGAGGCGCGGCGCGACCGATGTGTTGAGCTTCCCGCTCCTTGAGCCGACCGCGTATCCAGCGCGACCCGGCACCGCGCGCCGCGCCGCGCACAAGGTTGCCACCCCGATCGTCACCGGCGAAACGCTCCCACTCGGCGACATCGTCATCAGCATCGATCGCGCCATTGAGCAGGCGCGCGAAGGACGCGGCGGCACCGATGGTGGGACGAGCCACGCGCCAGCCGACGAACTGCGACTCCTCGCCGTTCATGGTGTGCTGCATCTGTGTGGATGGGATCACCGCTCACCCGCCGGTCGCACGGCGATGTGGGCGGAGCAGGAGCGGATTCTTCGCGGGCACAAGCGAGCGATGAGGGCGAGCGCATGAGCGAGGATCGCCGCCTCGTCGTTGGCCTCGGCAATCCTGGCGACAAGTACCGCTACACGCGGCACAACATCGCCTGGCTCGTGCTCGACGCGTTTGCTGATCGCGTGAACTGGCGCGGTGGTGGGAAGCGTCGTGATGCGTCGATGGTGCACGCAGGTCGCGTGCTGGGCCTCGATCTGGTGATGGCGAAGCCCGACACCTTCATGAATGAATCTGGAATCGCCGTGCGCAAGTTACTCGCCGCTGAGCGCGTGCCACTCACCGCACTCCTCGTGGTTGTGGACGACTTCAGCCTCCCGTTCGGCACGCTCCGATTCCGCGAAGGGGGGAGCGCTGGTGGCCACAACGGCCTCACCTCGATTACTGACGAGCTTGGCACCGACAAGTACCCGCGCCTGCGGGTTGGTATTGGTGATCCGCGCGAGTCGGGAACAGCACACCAGCATGTGCTCGGTGAGTTCACCGCCGCGGAGCGACTACGCCTCCCTGAGGTTGACGTTGCAGCGGGCGAGGCGATCGAACTCTGGGCACGGAGTGGGCTGAACAAGGCGGCGACCGCATTCAACGGCTGGGCACTCCCCGAGCCCGAGGCTGGCAGTGCCGCCGATCCGGCGAACCTGCCGAAGCCGGGTGAGATTGACGGCCCAGCCGGCGCCGACGGCATTCGAAAGACGTCACATGGCTGGCGCAAGATCCTCGGTCGCGACAAGGCCGATCGCGAAGGGTGAATCGCCACACGCCGTCACTCGCACCACTCCTCGACACACTGCGCGCCGCAGCACCATTCACCGCACTCACCAAGCAACTAACGAAGAGCGACGCATCGCTCATTCATGTGCCACATGCGGCAAAGGCGCAGCTCGGCGCAGCACTCGCCGCTGATCGGCGCATCGTTTGGGTTGCGCGCGACCCCGAGGTCGCCGAACGCGTCGCTGATGCGCTGCGCTCGTGGTTCCACGATTCAGCCTCTGTCGTACTGCTCGAGCCACGGAGCGCGCTGCCGTACGAGCGCGGCGAACTCGTCATTGATGAGTCGGCCGGTCGCGTGGCGACGCTCGCCGCATGGCATGAGGGGAGCCCGCGCATTCTGGTGACCTCGCTACTGGCGGTGGCACAGCCAACGATCTCACTCGCCGATCTGCGCGCTGAGACGCTCCTCTTACGTGCGGGCGATCGCATCACCCTCGACGCGGTGACGTCGCGCGCCATTGCCCTCGGCTACGAGGCCGTCTCGCTCGTTGGTGGCCGCGGCGAGATTGCACGGCGCGGTGGCATCGTCGACCTCTTCCCCGCAGGCGAGACCTCGCCGCTCCGTATTGAGTGGTTCGGCGATGAGATTGAGAGCATTCGACGCATCGATCCGGCAGACCAGCGCAGCCGCGAGGCGGTACCGCTGGTGCAGCTGCTGCCAGCGAGCGAGTTCCCCCTGGACGCGGCGCGCATTGCCGCCGCCAGAGCAACCGCCGAAGAGATCGTGCGCGGCGGTGGCGAAACCGAACTGCCACCACGACTCGCCGAAGACCTGGCGCGCTGGGAGGCGGGGATCACCGCTCGCAACCAGGCGGAGCGTGGTGACGGGCTGGAACTCTGGTCGGCCCTGCTCACCGCTGAGCGCGCCTACGACCAGGTGGGTGACGCACTGGTGGTGCTCGATGAGCCGGGCGAACTGCGTCAGGCCGCCGATGCACTCTCACGGCAGACAGAAGAGCGCGCCGACGTGCTGCGCACCACACGCCTGCTACCGGTCGGCTGGCCTTCGCCGATCCCTGAAGGTGGCGCACTTCTTGCGGTGCTCGCTGCGACGGGTCGTCAACGAATCGCACTGACCTGGAGCTCCGATCCAACCACGCTGATTCGCGCCGATGGCGACGACAGTTTCGGCTGGCACGACCCGGTGGTGCCGAGCGGGCGATCACGCGCACTCACCGAGGGCCTCGAAACCTGGCGACGCGACAAGGCGCGCGTGCTGATCGTCTCCGAACAGGCGGCGCGCATTGCTGAGCTAATCACCGAAGGTGGCGAATGCGCGGTGGTGAGCGAAGGAATGCTCACCAACCCCAAGCCTGGCTCACTCACGATCCTCACCGGCGGCCTCGACGGCGGATTCCAGGGCGGCGTTGATGGACTGACAGTCATCACCGACCGCGAGCTCTTCGGTGCGACGCGTGTTCGTCGACCGGCGGTACATCGTCGCGGCATCACGCGCGAGGCGGCGGAGCGACTTACCCCGGGCGACTACCTGGTGCATGTAGATCACGGCGTTGGTCGTTTCGTGGGCATGTTGCGCCGCGGCGGCGATGGCGATCAGCGCGACTACCTCGAGATCGCCTACAGCGGCACCGATACCGTCTTCACCCCCGTCGAGCAGTTGGCACGCATTGCGCGCTACACCGGGTCGGAGCATCCGCAACTCAGTCGACTCGGTGGTGGCGAGTGGCGTCGCGCCAAGGAGCGCGCCAAGAAGGCGGCCGATGATCTCGCCGATGAGCTGCTGCGCATCTACGCTGCGCGCGAACTTGCTCATCGCCCATCGATCACGCCAGGGAGTCCATGGCTTGCCGAGTTTGAGGCGGCCTTCCCGTATCGCGAGACGCCTGATCAGCTCACCGCCATTGAGGCAACGAAGGGTGACCTGAGCCGTCCGCGCCCGATGGATCGCGTGATAGTGGGTGACGTTGGCTACGGGAAGACCGAGGTCGCACTGCGCGCCGCCTTCGCCGTGCTCGAGGCTGGTCGCCAAGTCGCTGTGCTGGTGCCGACCACCGTCCTCGCCCTGCAGCACATTGAGACCTTCCGTCGCCGCCTCGCGGCGTATCCGTTCCGCCTCGAACTTCTCTCGCGCAGTGTCTCTGCGGCGCGACAGGCCGAGATCGTCACCAAGCTCGCCACGGGTGAGGTCGACCTTGTCGTCGCCACCCATCGACTCCTTTCAAAGGATGTCGCCTTCAAGCACCTCGGCTTGCTCGTGGTGGATGAGGAGCACCGATTCGGCGTCGCCGCCAAGGAGCGCATGAAGTCGCTCCGCGCCGAACTCGATGTCATGACCCTCACCGCCACGCCGATCCCGCGCACACTGAACCTTGCTCTCTCGGGGATTCGCGACCTCTCCACCATTGAGACTCCACCAGAAGATCGACACCCTGTGGCGACGCGCGTCACCGAGGCGAGCCTCGAACTGGTACGCGACGCACTGCTGCGCGAACTGGAGCGCGGCGGCCAGTCGTACTACGTGCATAACCGTGTGGAGTCAATTGAGGCGGCGGCGGAGCAGATTCGACGACTTGTTCCTGACGCGCGCGTGGTGGTGGGGCACGGGCAGTTGGAGGAGCGCGCACTGGAGCGGGTGATGGGCGAGTTCGTTCGCGGTGAGGCGCAGATCTTGGTCTGCACCACCATCATCGAATCGGGCCTCGACATTCCGAACGCCAACACGATCATCATCGACCGGGCTGATCGCCTCGGCCTCGCCCAGCTCTATCAGTTGCGTGGTCGCGTTGGCCGCAGCAGTCGGCGCGCCTGGTGCTACCTCCTCTATCGCCACGAAGAGGCGCTCACCGATGATGCGCGCAAGCGCCTCAAGGCGATCTTTGACGCGTCGCACCTCGGCGCTGGCTTTCAGTTGGCACTCGCGGATCTTGAGATTCGCGGTGCGGGCGACCTGCTCGGCGGCGAACAGTCGGGGCACATTGCGGCGGTCGGCTTCGATCTCTATTCACAGCTCCTCGCCGATGCGGTCGAGGTGCGTCGCGCGAGCCGTGAAGGTCGTGAGCCGGCGCGTCGTCGCACGGCAGCACTCATCGACCTCCCCGTCTCCGCACACTTTGCTGAGACGTATGTGGCCGACGAGGGGCAGCGACTCGATCTTTATCGTCGCCTCGGCATCGCCGACTCTGATGCCACGATCAACGGCATCGCCGAAGAGCTGCGCGACCGCTTCGGCGCACCACCCGCAGAGGCCGAGCGACTCTTGGAGGTGGCACGACTCCGCGCCGGCGCCAGCGAGGCGGGGCTCGCCTCACTCCTCATTGAGGAGGGTCGCCTCGTTGTGCGCCTCGGCGAGCTGCAGCCTGGCCTGGCGGCACGCGCCCTGGTGGCGAACCACATTCCAGCGCTCAGCATGAGCGGCAGTCAGATTCGCAGCCGGGAGCGGGTAACGGGTGGGGAGGCGTGGCGCCTCGCCGCACGACTCGTGCAGGGGATCGTGGTTGAGGTGCGCCGCTGGGAGGCGACGAACGCGGCAGGCGCGCCGCTCGCGTAAACTTCCGCGGTGACTCCTGAACAGCTCTCCTCGAAGATTCGAACGATCCCCGACTTTCCGAAGAAGGGGATCGTCTTTCGCGATATCACCACCCTGTTGCAGGATGGTGAGGCCTTCGCCGCCGCCCTCGAGGCGATGACTGCACCGATCCGTGCGCTGAAGCCCGACGTCATCATCGGCATTGAATCGCGCGGCTTCATCTTTGGGGCGCCGATCGCCGCCACCCTCGGCGTCGGCTTTGTGCCAGTGCGCAAGCTCGGCAAGCTCCCCGCCGAAACCATCTCGGTGGAGTACGACCTTGAGTACGGCAAGAATGTTTTGGAGATCCATCGCGATGCGCTCCAGAAGGGCGCGCGCGTCGTCATCGTTGACGACGTTCTTGCCACGGGCGGCACGGTCGCCGGCACGGTGAAACTTGTTGAGCAGCTTGGCGCAACTGTCGTGGGCATCAGCTTCTTGGCAGAGCTACCCGTTCTTGGTGGTCGCAAGCGACTCCCAGACGGCATCGTCTCGGCGATCATCGCCTTCTAGTCGCCGCTATGGCGAAGCGCCCCGCAAGCGATCGCAGATCCTTCCTTCGCAGCATCGCCAACGATGGTGCCGCCACCGCCGGGTCACTCTTCGGCGCTCTGGGCGCCCTGCGCGGTCAGGCGCAGTCCATCGGTGCCGACCTACAGGGGCCGGCGCGTGAACGTGGCGCCGAGCCAACACGCCGACGCGCCGCAGAGACGCATCTCGACATGCCGGGCGATGCGGGGCTAATCAAGGTGGGCGCAGCGACCCCAGAGCCAGCCTTCGCCTCACCGATTCGCGACGAAGAGGGCGCCGTGATCGTGCTCGATGTTCGTGCCCTCCCAGCGGTGATCGCCGAGCGTCGCGCCACGAGCGCAAGCAGCATCGCCGCACTCCTGGCCGTTGACGCCATTGCCCCCGGTCCGATTCGTGGACTGGCCGCCGCCTTCGCCCTCGCCCTCGCCAGTGTCGGATCGGCCGGTGGGCGCGTCGCACGCCTCCATGCCGCCGCCGCCGCGCTTCGTAACGCCGCACCACTGGCAGGCTCGCTGCACGCCGAACTTGACGCACTCCTCCCTGCTGCCTTGAAGGGCGAGAGCCTTGATGCCGCGATCGCCGCGCGTGCAGCAACGCAGCTCGGTCAGCGCGCCGCGTACGGCAAGCGCATTGCCGCAACGCTCAAGCGCGCAGGCCTTGCTCGAGGCACGACGGTCGCCAGCGGACCTGGCCTCGGCGCTACGGCGTGGGGCGATCTCGCTCCACTCCATGAGGCGCTGCGCCACCTTGCTGTGCGCACAATCGCGATCGCTGCCGGCCCCACGGTCGATGTGCGCGGCGCAGCACGACTCGGCGCCATTGATGCCGCCGACGCGGTGCGCGCCGGCCTCACCCCACGACTCTTGGAGGACGGCCAACTTGCCAGTGAGATCGCGAACGCCGACGGCCCCATCGGCGCACTCATCCTTGGCAGTGATTCGGTGAGCAGTGCCGGATACGCCGTTGTGCCAGCGGGTGGCGTCGGCCTCGCCGCCGCCGCACTCTTCTCTGGTGTGCCTGTCTATCTCGTTGCTGGGTCCGCGCCGACCGATCTGAGCGGCGCCGAACTCACTAAGCGCGTGGAGAGTGTGAACAGCGCGGCCGCGCAACGCGGCGCACCGTTCGCTGCGCGTGGCGTAACGAACGGCGTGCAGATTGCCGTACCGCGGGTTGAGCTCCTCTCGCTTGATGGCATCACGCGGATCGACTGATGAGCACCACGCCGATAGAGGTTTCGGCAACGCGCGATCGCGAGCTGGTGCGATCGCTGATCACCGGCGACCGCTGGATCACCGCACACGCCCTGGCCGATCTTGATGATGGTGAGTTTCCGCGCACACGCTGTTTCATTGCGCGCCGCGGCCCAACGCCAATCGCACTCGGCATGGAGTACTCAGGGTGGGCGCCGCAGCCGCTCCATCTGTACGGCGAGCCAGAGGGGATCGCTACCATCTTGCAGCACGGGATTCGCCCACGCGCCGCCTGGGTGCCGACGCCGATCGGGGGGAACCCCGTTCTCGATCTCACCTACGAGACGGAGAAGATCAATCCGATGTTGCGCATGGGTCTGACGCGCGCCGAGTTCGTGCCATACACGGGCCCCGCCGCAGCGCTGGTCGTGCCGCTCATCCCCTCCGATGCGCAAGCGCTGAATCACCTCTACCAGTTGGGCTTCGCCGCATGGCTCCCGCCACTCGCCGTTGCCGAGGGGGTTTATCGCGGCATTCATCGCAACGGCAAGTTGGTTGCCGCGGCGGGAACACATGTGGTTGGTCGACGCGAGTGCATCGCCGTTGTTGGCAACGTGCTGACGGCATCTAGTGCGCGCGGCAACGGCTACGCCCATGCAAACACCTCGGCGGTGACCGATGCGCTACTTGGATTCTGTGATGAGGTGGTGCTGAATGTGCAGCGCGACAACGCCGCCGCTATTGCCGTCTACACCTCGCTCGGCTACAGCGTGAAGACTGAATTCGAGGAGCGGCTCGTGATCCGCCGCAGCGGCATCTCGGTGCCGCGCATGCTCCGGCGCCTCTTCGGGCGCTGAGCACGAAGAGAGCGTTTCTTGGCCTGCCCGCTAACCCGCCCGCCAGCCCGCACGCTAGGATGCCGCAGATGAGTAGTCGACCCTACGCGGTCGTTCTCGCCGGTGGCGGCGGAACCCGCCTCTGGCCCCTAAGTAGCTCCAACCGGCCGAAGCCGTTCCTGCCGCTCCTGCATGGGCGCAGCCCACTCGCCGTGACCCTGGAGCGACTCGCCCCGCTGGTCTCCATCGACGATACCTACATCGTGGTGGCGGCGAACCAGGTGCAGCTCGTGCGCGAGTGTGCGCCACAGATCGCGGCCGACCACATCCTTGCCGAGCCGGTCAGCCGCAATACGGGGGCGGCGGTCGCACTTGCTGTGACAGCGATCGATCGCGCCAACAATGCGGTGATGCTGGTGATCCCCGCCGACCATGCTGTGCGCGATGACGATGCCTGGCGCGTCGCACTCGCCGCCGCAGCCGATCACGCCGGACACGAGGCCAACGCCCTCTACACACTTGGTGTTGTGCCGACTCGTCCAGAGACAGGGTTCGGCTACATCGTCGCCGAAGGCGAGCGCGTCTCGCGCTTCACCGAGAAGCCACAACGCGAAGAGGCCGAACGACTGATCGCCGCGGGGGCCCGATGGAACGCTGGAACGTTTGCGTGGCGGCGCGACAGTGCGCGGAGCGCGCTCCAACACTTCGCTCCAAGCCTCATCAACGGCATCGGCGAGTACAGCACGGTGCCAGCAGGGCCCATTGACACGTTCGTGATGGAGCCCGCTGCAGCGGCCGGACTGGTGCGCACCCTGCCGCTCGATTGCGGCTGGAGCGATATCGGCTCCTGGGGTGAGCTGCGCGCACATCTGCTGCCACGCACCTCAATGGAAGAGATCCGCATGGAGGCGCCAGGGGGGCGTACCATTGTGATGAGCAACGAGCATGGGGTGATCGCCCTGCAGCCGAATGGCGCAGCGACGATGGACCTTGAACAGATGAGCGGCAGTGATCTGCGCGCAGCATCTGAGAGGGAGTAGGGATGGGCGCCGGCGAACCGACCAAGATCCTCTTCGGCACCGACGGTTGGCGCGCCAAGATTGGCGACGAGTTCACCTTTGAGAACGTCCGCCGACTCGCCGAGGGCGTCGCCCGCGTCGTAGAAGAGGATGGCGCCACCGCCAAGAGCGTCGTCATTGCCTACGATCGCCGCTTCGGCTCGGAAGAGTTCGCAATCTCCGCCGCTGAGATTCTGCTTGCCCACGGCATCCCGGTTGCCTACTCGCGCACCGACGTGCCCACGCAGATGGCCTCGTACGAGGTGGTGATGCGCGGCGCGGCGATGGGCATCGTCATTACCGCTAGCCACAACCCCTGGATGGATAACGGCTTCAAGGTGAAGTCGCCGACCGGCGCCGCCGCAGGACCCGACCTGCTGAAGCGCATCGAGGCGCATGTGGCGAGCACCCGCGGCCCTGAACTTGTCGGCCGACCCTTTGCCGACGCCGAGGCGGCGGGGATGGTCGAACGCTACGACCCGTACCCGGGCTACAAGAGGTTCGTTGAGCGCAACCTCGACCTGAAGGCGATGTCGGCACAAAAGATGCGCATCCTGGTCGACCCTGTGTACGGCGCGGGCGCTGGCTGGATCGGTCGACTCCTTGCGGGCGGCAACATGGTCGTCGACGAGATGCGCAGCGAGCGCAACCCCTGGTTCTGCGGCGTGAACCCTGAGCCGATTCGACCGCACATCGACCCGGTGCTCGCACGCATGGCGGGCGGCGGCTACGACATGGGGATGCTGCTAGACGGCGATGCTGATCGTGCTGGCGCCGTGGATGAGCGCGGCGTCTTCCTGCATCAGCTGCAGGTCTTCGGACTGCTGGCGTACTACATGCTCGAACATAAGAAGGATCTCAGCCCAATCGTGAAGACGGTCAACGAGAGCTCCATGGGGGAGCGTCTCGGTGAGCGTTACAAGGTGACGGTGCACGAGACGCCGGTCGGCTTTAAGTACGTTGGCCCAAAGATGATCGAAACGGGCGCCTCGATGGGCGGCGAAGAGTCGGGCGGCTACGGCTTCAAGATGCACCTCCCCGAGCGCGACGGCATCTTCGCCGACCTGCTCCTGCTCGACCTGCTGATTCGCGAGCGTGCCCTCGGGCGCCCAACGATGAGCTCGGTGATGGAGCACGTCGCCTCCATCGCCGGCGCCTCGTACTACCTGCGCATCGACGTGCATATTGATCGCGCCGCCTACCCAGCGGTAAAAAAGCGACTCGCCACCGAACTCGTTGGCAGCCCACCGAGCAGTATCGGCAGCCACGCGGTGCGCGCCGTGCCACTCACCACCAACGACGGCGTGAAGTTCTTCACCGCCGACGGCAGCTGGCTCCTGGTCCGCTTCAGCGGCACCGAGCCGCTCGTACGCGTCTACGCCGAGGCCACCTCTGCAGAGCTGCGCGACGAGCTGCTGGTGATTGGCGAGCGACTCGCGCGCGGCTAACGCCCCACCGCTACGGCGCCCCATCCCACCCGAGCAGCACAAGGCTCCCCGCATCTAACTGCAGTTCGAATGCCGCGCCATCGCGCAGCGCACCACCCACACACCAGGCGAGGCGGCGCGGCGTGCGCTGACCTGATCCCTCACTGGCGCCATCGGTAGGGAGCACCCAGGCGAGTTCGGGGCTCCCACCAACGAACGCACCGATCGGCAGGAGCGCTGCTGCCGCACGGAGTGCAGCATCACCGCGAGCAATACGTGCTGGCGGCGCCGCCAAGGGCGACTCATCGATTGCCAGCCCAACGAGTGCGCCAGATCCGTTCAGCACCACACGCGTACCGTCGCCCAGCACGGGCACGCCACGCACCTGCCGCGTCCAGATCACGAGTGTGCGCCCGGCGGCACTCTGAACCGCTGGGCCACCCCCAGGCATCTCGAGCCCCAGCCGCACCAGATGACGCAGCGCTCGTGCGATGGCGGCACTCTCGCTGAGCGCACCACCATCTAGCGCCACGCCACTCTTCGCAATCAAGCGCAACGATCCGTCGAGTGCGCTCTCAACGCGTAACACTTCGACGCCACCCACACCAATAAGAACCTGACGAGCGCGCTGCTCGCCACTCTCACTCCGCACCACGTCGACCGGCTGGTCAACAAGGCCACGCAACTCCAGCGGCTCAAGGAGCAGGGCAGCGATGTTGGCAATTGGTCGCAGCGTGAGACCGGCCGTCACCGCCACAGGTGTGCGACTCGGTGCGATCGCTGTGCCTGGTGCACCGCAAGCAGCGACAAGGCTAATGAGCAGTGCTAGTGCCCAGTGAACCTTATACATGGCGTTGCCCTCCAAGGTCGGGTAGCCCCGCAGCCGGCGCGTGTGGCCGGTGGCCGTAGCCGCCCCACCACTCGGGGGTGAGGTGCTCTGGGTCGTAGGCAACAAGGAGTGCGCGATCGAACGCCGCTCCAGCCGTTGCACCATCGAGCAGCCCGCGCCAAAAGGCTTGTTCAAAGCGCAGTGCCGCACCCTGCCACGCTGTGCCGATATAGCCCACGTAAAAACTGTCGGGCTCCCCAGAACCTTGCACCTTGCGTTGCGCGATGCCGAATGCGGCAGGGAGGCGCGAGGCCCGCTCGCCGTTGTGACAGCTTGAGATGTAGACGAGCGAAGCGGCTGATGCGCCGCGTCGCATCGCGGCGATCTCCGATGGCAGGATTATTGGCGCACCGAGGCAGAGCCCACTGTCGGCGCGGAAGCCACCAACGCGGCTATCGGACTTCGAATCCCAATAGAGATCGCCGTGGCTGTGCACGTAGAGGGCGGACGCCACTGCGCTCGCGAGCATGGAGCGGCGCGTGAAGGCCGGCCCAACTGCCCCGCCAACCTCCCAGCCGAGTGCCGCAAGTGCGGTGCGCGCCTGTCGCGCCAACCGATCAGGCTGGGTGTTCACGGTGCCCGTGCACTCCTCGGCGAAGGCGGTGCGATTGGCGAAGACCACGGCGTCATTAGATGGCGGCGCGAGGGTGATTGCTGCGGCGAGGAGAACTGCTCCGACCATGCTCCCTCCAGTATGAGAGCGGGGGCGAGGGCGGAGGCACACTCTCGCACGGCGTGCGTATTGGCGGCATCTGCAGCGTCAATACGTTGGTGATAGAGTCCCCGCAGCAACGCCGCGTGGACGCGAAGCTGGTGAGATTCCAGCACTGTCCCGCAACGGTTATTGGGAGTGGCTCCCATAAGTCCGGTCGCCGGACACGCGGCATAAAAAAGCTTAGGCCCTCGAGGCAAGGGAGGAAGCATGACTGCTTTCGTACGCTCGCACCAGTTTTCGTTCGCCACCATGCTGCTCGTTGCAGCGCTCGTTTCTGGCGCATGTGGCGGAAATGCCATCAACTCACTGCCGTCAGTGAGCCCCACACCAATCGTGGAGGCTGACTACCCCCGCACCGTCATCGACGATGCAGGCGTTTCGGTAACGATCGCAGCGAAGCCGCAGCGCATCGTGGCGCTCACCCCAGCGAGCGTTGAGGCGCTCGCTCAGTTTGGGCTTGGCCAGGGCGTCGTTGGCGTTGCAGCCTGCAGCTGCCTCCCCGCTGCGTTCACGGCGACGCCGCAAGTTGCCGACTACAACGGCACCAACGTTGAGGCGATCATTGCCCTCAACCCCGACCTTGTTTTTGTAGGCGGTTCGGGCTTCACACCTGATGATGCGATCACGCTGCTGAAGGCGGCGAACATTACACTCGTGACGCTGGACCCAAAGAGCATTAGTGGTGTCTACACAACCCTGCAACTGATCGGCGATGCGGCGGGTGGAAGTGTGCCTGCCGCCGAATCAATCGCCATGGCCAAGTCAGAGATTGCGGCCATCACCGCGCTGGTCGCAGCGGAGCCACGGGTGAGCGTCTTCTATGAGATTGATGCGACCGGAGCCATCTATGGGCTCGCTCCCGACGACTATGCCGCCGAGCTGATCGGTGCGGCGAGTGGCGACCTGGTCACAAGTGGCAGCAACGGGGTGTACGAGATCTCACTCGAGGCCCTCGTCACCGCCGCCCCCGCCGTAATCCTGCTCGGCGATGCCGCCTACGGCGTAACGGCAGAGGCGGTTGCGGCACGCCCAGGATGGGGCACCATTCCCGCCGTGGTGAACGGCGCACTACGACCGATTGATGGCGACCTCGTCTCCATCCCTGGGCCACGTATTGCCGAGGCGTTCCGCGCCATCGTGGCGCAGCTGCATCCAACGATTACCCTCCCGTAACCATGGGAGTGCGCCGAGTCACGCTCCTCTCGCTGGCGGCGCTCGTCCTGGTGGCAGTTGGAGCAATTGGCTTCGGCGTCGCAAACATTGCGCCGCTCGATGTTGTGGCGATTATTGGCAAGAGCCTCCTCGGCTTGCCGATTGGCGGCGAGATCAGTGCCGGGTCAACCTCGATCGTGATGGAGATTCGCCTGCCGCGAATCCTCGCCGCGATCGCGGTCGGCGCAGCGCTGGCCACGTCGGGTGTCGCGTTCCAGTCTCTGCTGCGCAATCCACTCGCCGACCCGTATGTGCTCGGCACCAGTAGCGGCGCAGCGCTCGGTGCGGCGATCGCCTTCCTGTTGCCGATTACGGGAATCGCTTGGGAGCTCGGCGGCGTGCAACTCGCCGCATTCGTTGGCGCGCTCGCCTCGGTGGCGCTTGTCTGGCGTATCGCTGGCATCGGGAGTGGCGAGGAGCGCATCGCCAGCGTGTTGCTCGTCGGCTACGCCGTCGCCTCTCTGCTCGCCGCCGCACTTTCGCTGGTGATGCTCGCGAGCGGTGCGAACCTGCGCGCGATCTTCGGATTCTTGCTCGGTGGTCTCGACGGTGTGACCTGGCCGCGCCTCGCCGCCGCCGCTGTGCCGATCGCCCTCGCCACGCTGCTCCTCGCCCGGCGCGGCCGTGCACTTGCCGCATTCCTCCTCGGTGATGAGGGGGCAACGCATCTCGGCATCGATGTGCGCCGTGAGCGACGCATTGCCGTGGCGCTCGCCACCCTCGCCACGGCGTCTGCCGTCGCCCTCGCTGGCCTGGTCGGATTCGTTGGCCTCGTCGTGCCGCACCTGGCGCGCCTCGCCGTCGGCTCCGACCCTCGTGCCGTGTTCCCACTCTCAGCGATCGGTGGGGCGCTCCTCCTGCTCCTCGCCGATACCGTCGCCCGCACGATTGGTGTTCCCGTCGGCGTCATCACCGCCCTGATCGGCGCGCCGTTCCTCCTCTGGCTGCTGCATCGCGCACGCGCCGGGTACGCCCTGTGAGTGCCAACGACACCGCCCCCTACGAACTGCTCGGCGCAAAAAACCTGCAGGTCGATCTTGGCGGCACCACGATCCTTCGCGATGTTTCGCTGAGCATTGGCCCAGGGGAGCGCGTTGCCATCGTTGGCCCGAACGGCGCTGGTAAGACCACGCTGATGCGCGCACTGAGTGGTGCGGTTCCTGCGACCAGCGGCGAGATCATCCTCTGCTCCGAGCCGATCCAGAACCTCTCGCGCGAAACGATTGCGCGATCAATCGCTGTGGTGAGCTCCGACATCACGCTCCCATTCGCCACGCGTGTCGACGAACTTGTCGCACTCGGACGCATCCCACACGGTCGCGGTCCTGCTGGGCCAAGCGCACACGATCGCGAGCGCGCCACCGCCGCCATTGAACGCGTCGGCGCATCACACCTGCAGCGGCGTGATGTGCGCACCCTCAGCGCTGGCGAACGACAGCTTGCCGCCGTCGCCCTTGGCCTAGCGCAAGAGACGCCGATCCTCGCTCTCGACGAGCCAACGGCGCACCTTGACCTGCGTCACCGCATGGAGATCGCCGACCTGCTCATCAGCCTTGCTGGCGACGAAACGATAATGAAAACAAAACGGACCATCGTGGCGATCTTCCATGAGCTGGACATCGTGCGCGATGGTTTCTCTCGCGTGATCTTGATCGCAAACGGCACTATCGCGGCCGACGGAACACCGGCAGAGGTGTTGACCGCTGAACGAATTAGTAACGCGTGGGGGATTCCTCTGGAGCGAGCGGCGCGCCTCTAGCCGATCGAAGCGAGAGACCTAGCTGCGCTTGCGCGGCAGGTCGAGGAATGGCAGTGCGACCACGGTCGCTGGTATCTCGTGGCGCGTCTCTTCAATCGCCCACTCCAGCCCAACGATGGTTCCAGGTGCTGCGTGCTTTGCCGGGAGTCGGCCGAGGGCAATCGAGCGCTTCAGTAGCGGCGAGAAGGTGCCGCTCGTGGCGCGGCCAATCGTCTCGCCCTTGCGCGTGAGCGGAATCACCTTGCGCCAGGCGCGCAGCGGATGCTCAATCGGATAGCCAAGATCCAGGTAGGCGTCTTCGAAGATGTTCAGGTCGAGCTCAAGGCCCACGAGTCGATCAGGTGGACCGCCAGCGGCGACCTCATCCAAAAGGGCACGCTTGCCAATGAACGATGGCTTGTCGAGATCAACGAGACGATCGAAGCCGATCTCGTAGGGCGAGACGGCGAGGCTTGGGTGTCGCGCAGTACGCGAGGAGTGGTAGTCGACGCCGGCCATGATCAGGCCCGCCTCAAGTCGGGCGACGTCGAGCGCCTCCATGCCGGCAACGCGCAACGTATACGCCTCGCCCGCCTTGATCAGTGCATCCCACACGGGGAGTGCCGTGCCAAAGGGCATGAAGAGCTCGTAGCCGAGGTCGCCGGAGTAACCGGTGCGCGAAACGCCCACAGCGACGCCGTCAATGGCGACGTCGGCACGGCCGAAGAAGCCGAGGTCGCTCATGTCGCGGCCCACCGCGGCGGAGAGAATGTCACGAGCGCGCGGCCCCTGCAGCGAGAGGCCACAGATCGTTTCGGTCTGGTCTTCAATGTTGACGTTTAGGCCCTCCGAGGCGGCTTCGAGCCAGCCGTGCTGCGGTTCGGCGGCGGTCCAGAAGTAGGAGCCGTCGGAAAGAAGTGCAATCGTGCCGTCATCAAGGACGCGACCGGTCTCATCACACCACGGGGTGTAAATAACCTTCATTGGCTTGATGCGATCGACGCGACGGGTTATGACGCGGTCGACCAACTTGGCGGCGTCAGGGCCAGAGATGCTGTACTTGCACATCGGGGTGATGTCGAAGAGTGCGGCCGAGAAGCGGATCGCATGGTATTCCAGGTCGTGGGCTGGGAAATAGGAGTCGGCGATGAAGAATCCCGACCAATTGCGCCAGCGGCGGGCCTGGTTCAGCTCTGCCGTGCGGGGGTGGAACGGCGTCTCGAGCGGCATGCGTTCCCCCCTCTCTCTCAACGGCTTAGGCGGTACTATTCCCGCACCCGCATCCTAGCGATTCGGGGCGAGGTTGGGAGGGACAGTGGCAGAACGGTACGACGCGATCGTTGTTGGTGGTGGGCATAACGGGCTCACTAGCGCGGCGTACCTCGCGAAGGCTGGACTGAAGGTCATCGTCCTCGAGCGCCGCTCCGTTCTCGGTGGCGCCACCCTGACCGAGTCGCCGGTGCCGGGTTACAAGTTCTCTGTCGCCTCATATCTGGTGAGCCTGCTGCGCCCGCAGGTGATTCGCGAGCTCGACCTTGCCAAGCACGGCCTACAGATGGCGCCATCCGTTGGCACCTACACCCCGCACTGGGATGGTTACCTTGATCGCCGCACCGACCACGCCGACACCCTACGCGAAATTCGCAAGTGGTCGCACCGCGACGCCGACAATTACGACGACTTCAAGCAGACGGTCACCGACATCACCCGCTTCATTCGCCCTGCTGTCGACATGCCCGCCCCCGACCCGTACGGCGATCCGAAGGAGTGGCTGGAGTACGCCGGCCTCGCCAAGGGTTTCGGCCAACTGCCGCTTCGCACCAAGGGTGCCCTCCTTGATTTGATCACCGGAAGTGCCTACGACTTCTTGCGCCGCTGGTTCGAGGGCGAGCCGCTCATCGGCACCATGTCGGCATCCGGAATCATCGGCACCTTCTTGGGCATCAAGTCGCCAGGCACCGGCATGGTCTTCTTGCATCACTACTTTGGCGAGATCGATGGCTCGTTCCGCGAGTGGGCGCTGCCGCAGGGCGGCACCGGCGCCGTTGCAGCGGCCATCGCCAGCGCAGCGCAGTCGTTCGGCGCCATCACCCGCACTGACGCGCCGGTGAAGCAGGTGCTGCTCCGCGGCGACAAGGCGATCGGCGTGGTGCTGGAGTCCGGCGAAGAGGTCTACGGCGACACCATCGTGTCGGCTGCCGACGCGAAGCACACCTTTATCGACATGCTTCCCGCCGGCTCGCTGCCAACAGATTTTGAGACGGCCATTCGCAACTTCAAGTTCCGCGGCAGCTCGGCGAAGGTGAACTTCGCCCTCGACGGCCTGCCTACCTTCACGGCGGCCCCTCCAGGAAACGGCCACCTGATGGGCACCGTCAGCATCTCGCCAAGCCCCGACTACATGGAGCGGGCGTATGACGACGCCAAGCACGGTCACCCGAGCAAGCGCCCATTCCTCGACATGTTGATTCCTACGATGACCGACCCAACGATGGCCCCACCAGGGAAGCACGTCGCCACCGCGTTCGTGCAGTACGCGCCGCATAAGTTGGCGCCAGAGCATGGCGGCTGGGACAAGATCAAGGAGCAGTTCGGTGACCTGGTGGTCGACACCATCTCCGAGTTTGCGCCGGACTTCCGCGACAAGATCGTGGGGCGCCAGATCATGACCCCGCTCGACCTTGAGC
>NZ_JBBAWK010000010.1:0-39146 GCF_040397215.1 Candidatus Limnocylindrus sp. | reverse complement strand
GCATCTTCGTGGAGCCCGCCTGCGCCGCGCCGATTGCCGGCCTGCGCAACGCCATTGCCGACGGTTCCATTGATGGGAGTGCGCGCATTGTTGCGGTGATGACCGGGTTTGGGTTGAAGGACCCCGATACCGCGTCGCGCCTCATTGGCGAGATTCGCACATCAGATGCAACGGTCGCCGGCGTTCGCCGTGCGCTCGGTTGGTAGCGAGCAGCAGAGGAGGCACGATGAAGGCAGAATCTTTGGTCGGTCGATCGGTCACCGTTGCGGTCCCCGCCACCGTGGCGAACCTTGGCGCTGGCTACGACGTGCTCGGCCTCGCCCTCGAGATGACGAATGAACTCACCGTGCAGGTCACTGGCGTCTCTGCCTCAGGGAAGGGCACCGTTACCTACGGCGCCTCGGGCGAGGGTGCCGAAGAGCTGGCGCAGGACCGCACCAACATGGCGCTCGATGCCATCTATCGCGGGCTCTCGATTGCCGGCGTGACCGGTGCCGACGCGCTCGACCTTGCCGTCACGGCGGTCAACAACATTCCCCTCTCGCGCGGCTTGGGCTCGTCGGCCGCAGCTATTGTTGGCGGCCTCTTCGCTGGTGCTGCGCTTGCCGGCACGGCTGCCGGCGCTTCGGGGGCGAGTGGCGCCTGCTTCGAGTCGTTTAGCGATCCGCTCACCGATCGTCTCTTTGCTGCGGCGGATGAGATCGAGGGGCACCCCGACAACGTTGCCGCCGCCATCTTTGGCGGCTGTGTGGCGAGTGGTCGCGCAAACGGCACACTCACCGCGCGCATCATCCATGTGCCGCACGATGCGATTCCGGTGGTGCTGATCCCCGACGTGCGCTTTGAGACGAGCGACATGCGCGCCGCGCTGCCGAAGGCGGTGCCAATCGAAGATGCGGTGCACAACGCCTCGCGACTCGCCCTGGGTATTACCGCACTCGAGGCGGGCGAAGTCTCTGGATTTGCCATCCTCTCCGACGATCGCATCCACCAGCCGTATCGGATCAAGAGGTACGCGGCGCTGCCGAAGCTCTTCGCCGCCGCACTCGACGCAGGCGCCACGAGCGCCTGTCTGGCAGGCTCCGGCTCTTCGGTCTTGGTGATCGTCGATGACGAGGGTGGCGACGACGGCATCGCCGCGGTGATTGCAGCGCTCGATGCCGCAGCTTTGGCAACGGGTGTGGGTGGCCATGCCGAACAGATTGAGGTCGACCAAGAGGGGGTACGCATCCTTCGTTTGGTCGGAGTGAAGTGAGCGTCTCTTCAAAGCTGCTCGTTCAGAAGTACGGCGGGAGTTCGGTCGGCTCCGTTGAGCGCATCGCCGCCGTCGTTGCGCGCATCGCACGCGATCGCGCTGCGGGATTTAATGTTGTGGCCGTGGTCTCGGCTATGGGCGACACCACCGACGATCTGCTCGCCCTCGCCGCTTCCGTAACGGGCGGCGCACTGCCAAGCGCGCGCGAACAAGATGCACTCCTGGCCACTGGCGAGATTCAGTCGGCGGCACTGCTGGCTATGGCGCTTATTGCGCGCGGCACCGACGCCATCTCGCTCAGCGGTGCTCAGGCGGGGATCAGCGCCGACGGCACCTACGGCAAGGGGCGCATTGCGGGCATCGAGCCGAAGCGTGTTCGCGCCGAACTCGACGCTGGCCGAGTGGTGATCGTGGCCGGCTTCCAGGGGGTCAGCGACGGCTCAGAGACCACGACCCTTGGGCGTGGTGGCTCCGACACCTCGGCGGTCGCCATGGCGGCAGCCCTGGGTGCCGATCGCTGTCAGATCTTTACCGACGTTCGGGGGGTGTACACCGCCGACCCCCGCGCCGTGCCCGCCGCCCGGCAGCTCTCGGTGGTCGGGTACGAGGAGATGCTCGAGCTCGCCAACCAGGGGGCCCAGGTCATGCAGACGCGTGCCGTGGAGCTCGGTTGGGTGAATAACGTGGCAATTGAGGTGCTCAGTTCATTTGAGGAGCACCCAGGAACGGTGATCAAGGAGGATATGCAGGTGGAGAAGCGCAATAAGGTTCGTGGCCTGGCGGCCGATACGAAGGTGGCGAAGGTGACCATGGTTGCCGTGCCCGACAAGCCCGGCATCGCGCGCGCGGTGTTTGAGCCGCTCTCGGCGGGGAACATCAACGTCGACATGATCGTGCAGAACGTGTCGCACGACGGCACCACCGACCTCTCGTTCACCACCTCGCGTGCCGACCTTGCGGCCGCACGTCCAGTACTCGAGAAGATTCGCGCCGAGATCGGCGCTCGCGCACTCGAGATCGACGAGAATGTGGCGAAGGTCTCGATTGTTGGTGCCGGCATTCAGAATGCGCCAGGGTACGCCGCGCGCATGTTCGGCACACTTGCCGATGCAAAGATCAACATTCAGATGATCTCAACATCCGAGATTCGCATCACCTGCATCGTTAGCGAGTCTGATGCGCCACGCGCGCTGCAGGCGCTGCACAATACGTTTGATCTGGCAACGCCCGACGCAGTTGACGCGGAGTAGTTGCCCTGACGCAGATCGCGGTTGAGCGACTCACCGAGGTCTCCTCGACCAACGACGTTGCACGCGAGCGACTTGTGGCCGGCCTCGTTGCCGCCGATACGCCGCTGCTGATTCGCGCCGAAACGCAGAGCGCCGGTCGCGGCCGTCGCGGACGCACCTGGCTTGACGCGCCTGGCACTGGTCTCTTGATGAGCCTCGCGATGCGTGCAGGCGCCGGTTCGCCACTTCCGCTTGACGCAGATCGCTGGTGGCGCGTTGCCGCCGAGCTCTCGCTCGCCGTTGCCGATGCGATCGAAGATGCGGCAGGAATGCAGATCGGCACCATTGGCCTGAAGTGGCCGAATGATTTGGTTATTCGTAATATTGAGGGGGGCGTGACGCAGAGCTTCCGCAAGGTGGGCGGCGTGTTGGCCGAGGCGGGTGATGCCGGCAGTGACTCTGCCTGGTTAGTTGTTGGCCTGGGCTTGAACGTGCGCGGCGATGTGTCGAAGCTTGATCCTGCCCTCTCTGCGACAGCAACGAGTTTGGAGATTGCGACGGGGCGACCGATTGATCGCGAAGCGCTCTTTACCGACGCGGTAGCGCGGCTCGAGGGGCGCCTAGGCGCCCTCGCCGATGGGCGGTTCGATGTCGCCGACTGGCGCTCTCGGCAGCTGCTCGAGGGCTGCTCGGTGGACCTTGAGGTGGCGGCGGGGGAGATCCTCACGGGGATCGTCGTTGGGCACGACGGGGCCTCGGGGGCGCTGATTCTGAGCGTAAACGGCACGGAGCGTGCCATTTTGGCGGGCGAAGTGACCAAGGTCGTGCGGATCGCCATCCCATAGCGGGTACCATCTCCCTCTAAGGGGAGGGTTAATGCCCAGCTTTCGGAACCCGTTTAAACGCCGCAAGGCGACCCCCGGAGCCGAGCCCGATTTGTGGGTCCGGTGCCCCGGGTGCTCAGAGCTCCTCTTCAAGAAGACCTTGGAGAAGAGCCTCCAAGTCTGCGCGGCATGCGGCCATCACTTCCGTGTGCCCGCCCGCGAGCGCATTGCGCAGCTGGTCGACGAGGGGAGCTTCGTTGAGGCTGACGCCAGCCTGATCTCGCTCGACCCGATCGTCTTTACCGACTCCAAGGGGTATCCCGAGCGTGCCGCCGCCGCCCGCGCCGCCACCGGCGAGCGTGACGCCGCCATTCGCGGCACCGCCCTCATTGGCGGCATTGAGGTCTCCCTCGTCGCCATGGACTTCTTCTTCATGGGTGGCTCGATGGGCTCGGTCGTAGGCGAGAAGGTTGCCCGCGCCGCCGAACTCGCCACCGCCCGCCGCCTCCCACTCGTGATCGTCTCGGCATCGGGCGGCGCCCGGATGCAAGAGGGGACCTACGCCCTGATGCAGCTCCCGAAGACGCTCGCCGCCATCGCGCGCCTGAAGGCGAGCGGCGGCACCTTCATTAGCGTGTTGACCGACCCAACCACTGGCGGCACCATCGCCTCGTTCGGTGCCCTCGGCGACCTCAACGTTGCCGAACCGAACGCACTGATCGGTTTCAGTGGCGCGCGCGTCTCGGCCGGCACCATCGGTGACGAACTCCCCGTCGGCTTCCAGCGCAGCGAGTTTTTGCTTGAGACCGGCTTCATTGATGCAATCGTGCCGCGCGGCAACCTGCGCGGCTGGCTGACGCGCGCACTCGGACTCCTGCAGCCACTCCCCGCACCAGCGGTGCCGCTCTATCGACAGATCGGTATTCCTGGCGTGGGCCTGATTGGCGGCATGGTCACTGGTGTTGCGCAGGGCGCTGGCGCGATGATCGGCTCGGTACTTTCACCCGTGGCCGACGCGGCGAGCAAGGTGGCGAACCGCGCCGATCAGATTCTCGAAAATCAGCGCGACCGACACTTGGCGCCAGAACTTGGGCCGCACCTTGACGAGGCCGAGGCGTGGAGCCACGTGCAGCGCGCGCGCGACGTGAACCGACCACGTACCGCCGAACTCCTCGAGGCGCTTGGCGCCGAATTCGTAGAGCTGCGTGGCGACCGCCGTGCCGGTGATGACGGCGCAATCATTGCGGGCATTGCGCGCATTGATGGTCGACGCATTGTGGTGGTGGGGACTCAGAAGGGGACCGACACCGAGAGCAACATTCGCCGCGGATTCGGCATGCCGCACCCTGAGGGGTACCGCAAGGCGATGCGCGCTTTTGAACTAGCCGAACGACTGCACCTGCCGCTGCTCACCCTGGTCGACACCCCTGGTGCGCACCCGGGCCCTGAGTCGGAACAGCACGGCATCGCCGAGGCGATCGCCGCCGCCATCAGCAAGATGACCGAACTGCGCACCCCAATTGTCACGGTCGTCACGGGCGAGGGTGGTTCGGGCGGCGCGCTGGCCATTGCCGCCGCTGATCGCGTGTACGCCTTTGAGCACGCCTACTACTCGGTGATCAGCCCCGAAGGGTGCGCGGCAATCTTGTTCCGCACCTCCGAGAAGGCCCCCGCCGCGGCGCGCGCCCTGCGCATCACCGCGCCAGAGCAGGTCGCCCTCGGCGTCGTCGACGGCATCATCGCCGAGCCAGAGACGCTCTCCGCGGAATCCACCGTCACCCTGGCGCGTGCGATGTGGGAGCTCGTCTCAGAGACGTTCGATGAGTTGGAATCAATGAGCGATCTCGACGCGCTGCTCAACGCGCGCTATGCACGCTATCGCGCCTACGGCGCATTCGATGAGGCGGCCCCAACGAAGAAGGGTCTCGTCGGCACGATTCGTTCCATCTTCGGCATGGATCGCGACAAGGTGCCAGCCGGCATCAACGACGAGTGGCTCGATGAGATTGAGCGCAACAGTGCGGGGGCGTAGCTGATGGCACACGACACCGAGCGACTCGGCGATCTGCTCGACTCCCTGGTCCCTGTGCTCGTTGAGCGACTGCATGAGACTGGCCTCGGTGAGATTGAGATTGAGCGCGACGGTGCAACGGTGCGCGTGCGCGCTGAAGATCTCGGCGCTTTCGTTGCGTCGGCCCCCGCACCGACCGTTGCGCGCGGGGGAGTGCCTGCCACCCCCGCCGCGCCAACCGCCGCCGATGAGCGCCGCCATCCGGTGCGCTCGACCGCCGTTGGCTTTGTAAAGCTCGCCCCCGATATTCACGTGGGCGGCAAGGTCGCCAACGGCTCACTCGTCGCCACCGTTGATGTGCTCGGCGTCGCCGTTGAGGTGCGCGCTGATCACTCTGGGATTGTGGCCAAGCTGCGCTGCGCCAGTGGCGATCCTGTGGAGTACGGCCAGGAGCTCTTCCTCCTCGAGTCGGTCGGTGAGGGGAAGCTGTGATTAAGCGCGTGCTGATTGCCAACCGCGGCGAGATTGCGCTGCGAATCTTGCGCGCCTGCCGCCAGCTCGGCATCGAGGCGGTCGTCGCCTATAGCGAGGCGGATCGCGAGTCGCGCGCTGTGCTCGTCGCCGACGAGGCGATCTGCATCGGCCCCGCCGACGCCAAGCGCAGCTACCTCTCGGCGCCTGCCGTGATCTCGGCAGCGCTCGCCACCGGCTGCGACGCCATCCACCCTGGCTACGGCTTCCTCTCCGAGAACGCCTCCTTTGCCGATGCGGCCGCCGCGCACGGGCTCACCTTCATCGGCCCCTCTGCCGAGGTGTTGGAGCGCTTTGAGAGCAAGGCCGAGGTGCGCGCACTGCTCGCCAAGCACGGCCTGCCAACGATTCCTGGATCCGACGGCGTCGTTGCCGACGAAGTGGCCGCAGCGAAGGCCGCAGCGAAGATCGGCTACCCCGTCATCTTGAAAGCATCGGCGGGCGGCGGCGGTCGCGGAATGCGCGTCGCCCAAAGTGCCGACGAGATCGCGCAACTCTTCTCGCTCTGCACCCAAGAGGCGCAGGCGGCGTTCGGCGATGGCTCGCTCTATCTCGAGAAGTATCTGATCGACACGCATCACGTTGAGGTGCAGGTTGCCGTCGACAAGAACGGCACCACACTGCACTTCGGTGAGCGCGACTGCTCGGTGCAGCGACGCCACCAGAAGCTGGTCGAAGAGTCACCATCAACGGCGCTGACACCAAAGGTGCGTGAAGAGTTCTTGACACGCGCAGCCAAGGCGATCGGTGCCGCCGGCTATCGCAACCTTGGCACTCTGGAATTCTTGGTTGGCCCCGACGGGAAGCCGTACTTCATCGAGATCAACTGCCGCATTCAGGTCGAGCATCCGGTTACTGAGATGGTCACGGGTGTTGATCTGGTCGCGCTACAGATTCGACTCGCCGCTGGCGAGCTGATGCCGATGACGCAGGCCGAGGTGGAGCGCCGCGGGCACGCCATTGAGTTCCGCCTTACCGCCGAAGATCCAGTGCACGAGTTCCGTCCGCAGGCGGGTGAGATCACCACCTTCCGCTCACCGAGCGGCCCATGGGTGCGCTTCGACTCGCATCTCTACGCCGGCTATGAGGTGCCGCCGTACTACGACAGCCTGCTCGCCAAGTTGATCGTGTGGGGGAACACGCGCGAAGAGGCGATCGCGCGTTCGCGCGCCGCACTGCGCGAGGTGGAGATTGGCGGTGTGGAGACCACGCGCGACTTCTTCCTTGGCCTCCTTGAGACACCATCGTTCTTGAACGGCACCGCCACCACCGGCATGCTCGACGCGATTGGCACCGCCGACATTCTGGCCGCCGCGCCGAAGGCTCGCGCATGAGCGCCCCGTTGCTCGACCAGGCCGGCATTGAGGCGCTGATCCCGCATCGCGCGCCATTCTTGCTGCTCGATCGAATCGTCTCTGAAGACCGCGCCACGCAGACCCTGATTGCGGAACTCGACGTGCGCCCCGACGCCTTCTGGACCCCTGGTCACTTCCCTGGCATGCCGATCATGCCTGGCGTGCTGCAGGTTGAGGCGCTCGCCCAGGCGATGGGCGTCTACGTGGCCCGCACCGAAGGGTTCGGCAACCGCCTCGGCGTCTTCGCCAAGATCGAGGAGTGCCGCTTCACCCGCATGGTCGTGCCGGGCGAGACGTTGCGCCTAGAGATTCAGATGCAGAAGCTCGGCTCACGCATGGGCACCGCCAAAGGCATTGCGAGCGTTGATGGCGCCGCCGCCTGTACCGTCACGATTACGTTTGTGATTCCACCCGAGTCGGCGCTTCCGCGCCCGGCCGGTTCAGCCGAATAGCGAAGGGAAAGATATGAAGCGCGTCGTCGTTCTCTCAGACATTCACGGCAACCTCGCCGCACTCGAGGCGGTCGTCGCGCGCCTCCCCGCGCTGAAGCCTGACCAGGTCGCGATCCTCGGCGATCACGCCCTCTTCGGGCCACAGCCCTCTGAAACGATCGACCTGATTCAGCAGCTGCAGAAGAAGGGCGCCCTGGTGACCGCGGGCACCGGCGACATCGCCGTGGCCGACCTCGACTACGCCGCCTCGTTCCCGAGCCTCGCCGGCGGCCTGCCGCCCGGACTGAAGGCTGCCGTTGAGTGGGCCTCGGATGCGCTCGATGACGATCGCATCGAGTGGCTCCGTTCGCTCCCAAGCGAGCGACGCATTCGCTACGGCGAGATCGCCGTCACCTTCTGTCATGCGTCGCCCGGCTCACGCACCATTCCGTTGAGTGCCGACCTTGACCCATCAACCACGTTGGAGCTGCTCGGCCAGACCGACTCGCGCGTCGTGTGCGTGGGCTTCACGCACAGCGCGCGCGTGAAAGACTACGGCTGGAAGGTGCTCGTTGATGCGGGCTCCGTGGGGCTGCCGTACGACGGCGACGCCACCGCCGCCTTTACCGTGATCGACATCGATCCTGAGGAGAAGACCATCAACGCCGAGGTCTATCGCGCCAGCTACGACACCGAGAAGGTTGCCGACGCGATCAGCGCACGTGCGCTGACGGGCGACACCTATCGTGCGGCAACACTCCGCTCCGGGAAGCTGGTGCGATGAGCAACGAGCAGCGCGTCGTCGTTACCGGCATGGGGGCGGTCTCACCGCTCGGCCGTGGCGTCGCCGCGCTCTGGGATGGCCTCCTCGCCGGACGCTCCGGCGTTCGCGCGCTGCAGGGCTTGGACCTGACCGGCCAAGAGGTCGACTTCGGCGGACAGGCGATCGACTTCGATCCTTCTGACGTGCTTGAGCCGAAGCAGATCAAGCGCCTTGATCGCTTCACGCACTTCGCTATCGCCGCTGCTGCGGAGGCGCTCGCCTCTGCTGGTTTGCCCCCGCGCTTTGAAGCGGGCGAATCATCTGAAGCTGTCGCCACGATCATCGGATCGGGCTTGGGTGGCGCGACCACCCTCTTCGAGCAGGCCGCCGTTTTCGCCGAGCGCGGCGCCGGTCGCATCTCGCCCTTCTTGGTGCCGGCTGCGATCGGCAACATGGCCTCGGGCGAGGTGGCGATTCACGTGGGCGCACAGGGCCCATCGTTCGGCGCTGTGAGCGCCTGCGCCACCGCCGGTCATGCGATTGGCGAGGCGTACGAGATGATTCGCCGCGGCGACGCGACCGTCGCACTCGCGGGTGGCACTGAGGCAGCGCTCCACCCCGTCGTGATCGCGGGATTCAACAATATGCGTGCCCTCTCGCGCAGCGGCGCATCGTCAACGGGCGGCAACCCTGCCGCCGCGTCGCGACCATTTGATAGCGGCCGCGACGGATTTGTGATGGCCGAAGGTGCGGGCATCCTGCTGCTAGAGCGACTCGATGTGGCACTCGCCCGCGGCGCAACGCCGCTCGCCGAACTCGTTGGCTACGGCGCCACCGCCGACGCACTGCACATCACCCTGCCAGCGCCTGGCGGCTCTGGTGCCGTTCGCGCCGCACGACGAGCACTCGCCAAGGCGAGTCGCACCGGTGCAGAGATCGATCACGTCAACGCACACGCCACCTCAACACCCGAGGGTGACAAGGCGGAGCTCGAGGCGATTCGCGCGATCCTCGGTGAGGGATCACGCGCCAGTGTCACCGCCACCAAGGGCGCCATTGGCCACACCCTCGGCGCCGCTGGCGGCCTCGGGTCTATCGCCACGATCTGCGCCATGCGCGACAGCCGCGCGCATCCAACGCTCAACCTCACCGCGCCAGATCCAGCTTCTGCTGGTCTGAACATTGTCACTGGCGCGCCTGCTGCGCAGCAGGTCAACTTGGCGCTCGTGAATGCCTTCGGTTTCGGCGGCCAGAACTCGGCACTCCTCTTTGCAAAGTGGGAGGGGAAGTGATGCCCGAGAAGCGTCGCGTTCGACTACAGAAGAGCGCACGCCGCGCCCTTGAGGCGGCGCGCGATGTGGCACGCCGCGCGCGCGGCGACGCACCAGAGGTGGCCCCAGCGAGCAACGTGACTCCGCCGTCGACTCCAGCCATTGAGCGGCTGACCCCAAGAGATTCATCACGACTCATTGAGAGCGCGCTCGTAGCCGCAGCTCCTGTGCAGAATATGCCCCCTCGACCCCGTAAGGGAGGGAGCCGCAACGGTGTACGCCTACAGGCCAACCTGCCGCTGACAACCTACGACGCCGCGCTCATCGAGATCATCGACCGCCTCGCCGTAGTGGCCGACGGGAGCGGCCTTGCCGAGGTCGAACTCTCTGCCGGCGGCACCCGTGTCGTGGTGCGTAGCCGCAGCGCCGTGCAGGGAAGTTACGTCGTAGCGGCCACCGCTGTCGCACCGCAGAGCCTTGCTAGCGCCGCGCCTGTGCCGCTTCCAACGGGCACAAAGGGAGTGCCGGCCGCGCCAGCGAGTGCCGCGGCACCGAGTGGCTCGGTGGTAAACGCACCGCTCACCGGCATCTTCTACGCTGCGTCGTCGCCGGGCGCCGCGCCGCTCATCAGCGTTGGGTCGATCGTGACGGTTGGCCAGCCGATCGGACTCATTGAGGCGATGAAGCTCTTCAACGAGATCAAGAGCGACAAGGCGGGTCGCGTGGTGCGCGTCATTGCCCAAGATGGACTCCTGGTGAAGGCGAAGACGCCGATCATTGAGGTGGAGCCAGCATGAGCGGACCGTTGACCAACGGCGACGCTACGCGCATTGGAGGCGAGACCGGCTTAGCGGCGCTCCCAAATCGCACGACCCACATTGTTGGATGGGGCCACGAGGTGCCGAAGGCGGTCGTTACCAACGCCGATCTCGAGAAGATCGTAGAGACGAGTGATGAGTGGATTAGCACGCGCACCGGCATTCGTGAACGACACATCGCCGGTGCTGATGAAACTACCGCATCGATGGGCGCGATTGCCGCCGCTCGCGCACTCGCCGTTGCTGGCGTCTCCGCCGACTCCGTCGACCTAATCGTTGTCGCCACCCTCACTCCCGATCATCCAATGCCGAGCACTGCGGTGTTGGTGAAGGAGGCCATCGGCAGTTACCGCGCCGCCGCCTTCGACCTCTCTGCCGCTTGCTCGGGCTTCGCCTACGCCTACGCCGTGGCGCACGGCTTCCTCACCGCCGGCCTCGGTCAGCGCGCACTCGTCATTGGCGCCGAGTCGCTCTCGCGTGTCGTTGATTGGAGTGACCGTTCGACCTGCGTCCTCTTCGGCGATGGCGCGGGCGCGATCGTGCTCGATGCGCTCGACCTGCACGACGATCAGAACATCGCCACGCGCCCAGGCACGCTGAGCTTCGAACTCTCTGCCGATCCTTCGGGAGCATTCGCGCTCTGGATTCCTGGTGGCTCGGGTGACGACGCCGATCCGCTGATCAAGATGGATGGGGCGAAGACGTATGTGTACGCCACGCGCACTATGGCTGCCGTCGCAACGACGGCGATTCAGCGCGCGGGACTCACCGTTCCTGAGGTAGATCTGGTGATTCCGCATCAGGCGAACCTGCGCATCATTGAACACGTCTCCAAGGCGATCGACTTCCCGATGGAGAAGATCTTCGTCAACCTCGACCGCTACGGGAACACCTCTGCCGCCAGCATCCCGATCGCCCTCTCTGAGGCGGTTGCCGCCGGCCGGCTGAAGCCGGGCGATGTCTTCTGCACCGTTGCCTTCGGTGGCGGCTACACCTCGGGCGCCTTCGTGACGCGCTGGGATGCCGACCCCGCCAACGGGGCCCGCGCCGCGGCGGTTGATACGGCGGCGATCAAGATCCGGCGCCCTGAGGGGGGAGCGAAGGCGGCCGAGGTGCCAGCGGCGCTCAAGGCACTGTTAGACGCAAAGCGCCGCTAAGCGCGACACTAGTCACACAGTCCCAACAGAGGAGGTCCCATGTTTGAGCTCAACGGATACGCCGCAATCGTCACCGGAGGTGCCCGCGGCATCGGCCGCGCCATCGCCGTCGCCCTCGCTGATGCGGGTGCCGACGTGTTGATCACCTACAAGGGGAACACCGCCGCCGCCGACGCCGTGGTCGCCGAGATCACCGCCAAGGGTCGTAAGGCAATTGCCATGCAGGCCGACGCCGCCGATCCCGACGCCGCAGTTGCCGTAGTCGCCAAGGCGATGGAGGCGTTCGGCAAGGTCGACCTGCTCGTCAACAACGCCGGCATCACCCGCGACACACTCATCTTGCGCATGACACCAGAGCAGTGGCGCGAGGTCATCGACACGAATCTCTCGGGCGCCTTCTACATGACGAAGGCTGCCGTACGAGAGATGCTGCGCGCCAAGAGCGGGCGCATCGTGAACATCACCAGCGTCTCGGGCCAGGCGGGGAACGCCGGCCAGGCGAACTACAGCTCGGCGAAGGCTGGCATGATCGGCCTCACCAAGGCGACTGCCCGCGAGGTCGCCAGCCGCGGCATCACCGTGAACGCGGTGTCGCCAGGCTTCATCGTCACCGAACTCACCGCCGATCTTCCCGAGGCCATTAAAGAGGGGGTCAAGGCCCAGACGCCACTCGGTCGTTTCGGCGAGCCACATGAGATCGCCGCGGCGGTGATCTACCTTGCATCGCGCGAGGCCTCGTACGTCACTGGGCAGGTGCTCGGCGTCGACGGCGGCCTGGTGATGATGTAGTGATCCGTACCGCCCGCCCGTACGCCCTCGCCGTCGCCCTGCTGGCGACGATCTTCACCGCCACCGTCATCTGGGCGAGCACGCCGGTAAGCCCGGTCGCCGCAACGCCAGTCAACCTGCTTGGCACCGATGGGCGCTACACGCTGCTCTTTCTCGGCAGTGACAAGCGCTGCGGCGGTGCGCTTAAGGACAAGACCGCTGAGCGCTGCGGCGAAGGTGTGGCAAACGCGACCGATTGGACCTGGTCACCAACGAACGACAAGGCGGCAGGAGTACCACGCGACCAGTATGGTTCTGAGCGCACCGACGTGATCATGCTCCTCACCGTTGATCCATTCAGCGGGCAGACCGCCGCGTACAGCATTCCGCGGGACCTCTACGGCTTCCCCCTCAAGCCGTCACTCGCAAAGTCGTTCTGCCGCCCAGGGTCAAAGATCTTCACTGACAAGATCAACGCGCTGATCGTGCGTGCACAGCAGTGCGCGCGATCCAACATGACCGCGAGCCAAAAGAGCTCCTGGGATAAGAAGCTCGCCTGGGAGCGGAGCACCGTGGCGGGTAACCTCGTCGCTGAAAATATCGCCTGGGGTCTCGGCGTAGAGATTGATGACTGGACCCTGACGACGTTCGGCACCTCCGACATTATGGGAGCCGTGCTCGACCGCATCGCCCCCGCCGACACGATCGTGCAACTCAACGACAAAACAAGATTCGCCGCTTGCCGCACGGACACCATGCGTAAGATCAAGGGGAGTGGGTCAGGCCACACCGATCGTAATCTCGCGTCAAACGCCATGTATGGCGACCTACTCTTCCTGCGACCTGGCCGTGCAGACAACTACCCGAGCAGCAAGGTGATCGGCTGGAGCTACGCCAATTGCAAGGAGCCGCGTACGGCCAAGGCGGTGCGCACCACGAGCCCATACTTCGTGGATGGCTCTTGCGATATTACGATCCCGCTGAGTGCGGCAACGAACGAGAGCTGCTCCTTCCGAGTGCCGAGCACCCTGTGGACGGGCTTCGGTCGCTCCCGCAAATACGACGATGTTGGGCCGCGATCCCTACGCCATCAACGACTGGTAGCCGGCATCACGCTGCGCGTGCTTGAGGCAGACCGATTCCGCGCCGCCACCCTCGCCTCCTTTATGAATCTTCGTTGGTACAAGAAGGGACCGCCACTGGTGCGTGGCACCATTACGACTGCAAACGTTGAGGCGATCTTCAGTGTGATTGCCTATGCAAAGCCCGCCCTGCTGCTCGGCCCTGATGTCGCTGGTGGCTGGAAGTCCCTCCTGATGACGGGCGGCACCGATAGCGCAAAGAAGTGTGCGCTTGCGGGGGCCAAGATGCGATTCGCGTCGAACGCCGCCAAGCTCGCGGCAACAATCAGCTGCACCAAGGTGTGGCTCGCCCCCTACTTTGGGCCGGTCGCAGGCCACCTAAACGAAGGCCCACCAGTCGCGCCATAGCGCGGAACGACTCGCCTAGGCGGCGAGGCCGAGGATATTGACCAGCACGATCCCCACGTTCAGCACGGCGAGGATCGCAACGGAGCTCCAGCCGACCAGACGCAACCAACGTGGCGAGACGTGCTCGCCCAACAGCGACTTGCTGCTTGTGAGCTTCACGATGAAGGCGAGCACAATCGGCAGGAAGAGCCCCTGCAGGTACTGGCTGCTGATGATTGCGCCGATCGGATTCAGCCCAGGGAGCATCACGACGATTGCGCCAATCGCCAAGATCGCAGTGAAGATGCCGTAGAAGATCGGGGCCTCGCGCAGGCGCTTATCAACCCCCGACTCAAAGCCGAACGCCTCGGAGAGGGCGAAGGCGGTGGTGAGCGGCATGATCGCCATCGCCAAGAGGCTTGCGCCAAAGAGGCCGGCGCCGAAGAGAATCTTCGAGAACTCGCCGGCGAGCGGCTCGAGTGCGACCGCCGCATCTGCCGCCGAGCCGATCGGCTTCCCAAGTGATCCGAGCGCGACCGCCGTGGCGATCACCACGCAGGCGGCGATGAAGTTCGTCCAGATGGAGCCAAGGATGGCGTCGGCGCGAGCAGCGCCAAGCTCCTCAACGCCGATCCCCTTCTCAGCAACGGCTGACTGCAGGTAGAACTGCATGTACGGCGTGACCGTTGTACCAACGACCGCCACCAGCAGCAGCATCTCAGCCCCCGAAACTCCGGCGAGGCTTGGCGTGGTGAGCGATGAGGCGACGGCAGCCCAGTTTGGATTCGCCAAGAGTGCGGCGGCGATGTAAGCCAAGAAGACAGCGGTGAGTGACAGGAAGATGCGCTCGACACTGCGATAACTACCGTAGACCACGAGCAACCAGACGATCAGGGCCGAGAGCGGTGCGGTGAGCAGGATCGGCACATCAAAGATCGCCATGGCCGATGCGGCACCGGCAACGTTGGCAACGGTATTCGCGAGATTCGCGAGCAGCAAGACGATCATGGCGAAGAGTGCCCAGCGCACGCCGAAGCGCTCGCGGATCAGGTCGGAGAGCCCCTGCCCAGTGACAACGCCGAGTCGGGCCACCGACTCCTGCACCAGGGCGAGGAGCAGTGCGGTGAGCGGCAGGATCCAGAGGAAGCGCAGTCCGGTCTGTGAGCCGAGGGTGGCGTAGGTGGTGATGCCGCCAGCATCGTTCCCTGCAACGCCAGCGATCAGGCCCGGGCCAACAACCGCCAAAAAGGCGAGCGGGCCGCGACGGCGGCGAAACGTTTCACGCAGGCCCAAATTAAGCACGCTTCGCCGAGCCCTTCTTGCGCGGCTTCGCTTGTGCCTTCGTGCCGCGCTTTGTCGTTGAACGTGTTGGGAGCTCCATTGAGCCAGCCGCAGCAAAGCTGTCGGCGTGCAGGCGGCGCGGCATCTCGCGGCGCCACTCTTCAGGGAGCACATCCCAGAGCGCGTCGCTCACCGTGATCACCCCCATGAGGCGGTGGTTGGCATCGACCACTGGGACGGCGACGAGGCCGTAGCGGGTCACCACGCGTGCCACCTCATCGGAGTGGGCGAGCAGCTCAACTGCGACTGGCTCATCTTCCATCAGCTCGCTAACGGGCGTGTTCGGTGTGGCGAGCACAAGGTCGCGCAGCGTTACTTCGCCGAGCAGTCGTCGCTTGCCGTCGACTACGTACACAGCGAAGGCAACTTCGGCGTCGGGCTCATGGCGGCGAATGGCGGCGAGTGCCTCTGCGACGGTCGCCTGCGGACGCAACGCTACATGCTCGGTGGTCATCAGACCGCCAGCGCTCTTCTCTGGGTGAGCGAGGAGCTCCTGCACGTCGTCGCGCTCCTCTTTCGTCATCAGGCGCAAGATCTCCTTGCGGCTGACCGGCGAGAGTTCGGCGACGGCGTCGGCCGCCTCGTCGGGGCTCATCTCTTCCAATAGATCAGCGGCACGCTCCGGCTCCAGGTCCTCAAGAAGATCGGTACGCGTCTCTGGCTCCAACTCTTCGAGCGCCTCTGCGGCAACCTCTTCGTCGAGGGTGCTGAAGATGTCGGCGCGGTCGCGCGGCGTCAGCTGGTCAACAATTGTTGCAAGGTCGGCCGGGTGGAGCTCAGAGAGACCGGCGTGTGGCACGCGCAAACGTACGCTGGCGATGGTGGAGCCGAGCGGATCAACATCCTCCCAATCAATGTACGAGGCGACGCGCGACTCCTCACCAGAGAGTCGGTCGACCCAACTGTCGGGGAGGCCGAGTCGGCGCAGAATCCCGGCGGTGCCAACATCGACGGCAACGAGGCGCATCGCCCCCTCCACAAAGTCGAGGATCACATCATTGGCGCGCACGACCTTGCGACCGTCAATATCAACGATCTGCTTGTCGAGTAGGTCGCCCTTTAGGAGGATCTCGTCTTCGCGGCGTCGGAAGCGGCTGATGTTGACGCGCGTCGCCAAGATCGTGGCCCCTGCGGCGTCCATGCGCTCCACGCTGCTCCAGCCGAGGTAGATGCGGCGGCGCCCTGTGCGGACCACGAGCCCCGTGATGGGTGGGTGGCTCGTACCAACGGCGGCGATGAGGTCGTCAATGACGCCGATCGCGTCGGCGCTGCTGTCGCGAACGGGTTGTCCAATAAGTCGTGAGAGGTGGAGCATGCTGCCCTCCAATTACTGTGCGAAGGCTCCTCTGGTCACGAGGAGTCTACGCGGGAGCCCCCGCTCGCGCTACCCTGACCTTATGAGCCAATCGAGATCGGACCGCCGTCGCGCCCGCTCCCTCGCAACTTCACGCCTTGCCGCCCTCACCGATACGGCGGCAGAGTTTGGTGAAGTTGAGGTCTCGCGCCCCTGGGCGGAGACATTCGTCGCCGTTGCCGTTGCTGCAGGAATCGCCCACTTTGCGACCGGCCCTGGAACCGTCTTGGCTGGCGCGGCCGCCGCTCTGCTCGGTGCGGTCGGTGTGAACGCCGTCCGCCGTGCCGAGGTACGCGACCTGCCGATGGGCGCTGAGGTGGTGCTCGGCGGCCTGATCGCCCTCGCCATTGCTGGTTTGGTGCGCCTTGTTCCCACGGGGATCGGCGCCGTGATCGCGATCACCGCGGGGATCGGCATCCTGCGTGCCGTCGTCGAATGGGAGCTGCGACTGCGCCGGAGCGGCAGCGGCTCGCTGCACCGCGATCGTGTCGTCAGCCTGGCGGTGTTCACCCTCGTCCTCTTCGCCGCCTCGATCGGCATCTCCGCCCTGGTTCCGGGGATCGTGACGCTCCCGGGCACCCCGTCGGCGCGTCCAGACCCCGTTGGGCCACTCGCCATCCTTGCCGTTGGTATCGGGAGCGCCGCAGTGGCCGCCCTCCTCGCCGCAGGAATGTCGAGCCTTCGACGCGAGCGGACCTCGGCGATCGTGCGTGATGCCCTCGGCGCTGCGGCCCTGAATGGCGTCGCATCCATCATCTTCGCCACCGTTGGCGTGGCGCGGCTCGCTGGACCGGCTGGCCTGGCCGTACTCTTCTATGCCCGCGAGATCTGGGCGGCAACCCCTGAAGGGGAGCGCCGTGACCCGCGGCTCATCTTCGAAATCCTTGTGCTCACGCTCGCCACGGGGGTCGCCCTCCTCTGGATCGGGGTCGGTCGCTAGCGATCGGCTATCCTTCCGCAACGGCATAGCGGGGGGCATCAGCCCGCATGCGCTTTATTGAGGAGGAGCCCGTGACCCTCGCCAACGAGACCCCCACTACCCAGAAGCCGAGCCGCACCGCCAAGGAGCAGGCTGACATCGCGTTGAAGGCCGCCTCTCAAGGACGTTGGAAAGATGCGAGCGAGGCGAACACGGCAATCCTCGCCCTCGGCGACACCATCAAGGTTGAGGAGCGCGTCGAAGCGCAGAATCGTCTCGCCAAGTGCCTTTGGGAGCAGGGCGACCTAGCCGGCTCGAAGAGGGAGTACCAGGCAACCCTCGCGCTTGATCCACTCAATCGCATTGCCGAGCGCAACCTTGAGCGTCTGAAGGGCCTCATTAAGCAGGTCGGTAAGAAGACCACCGCGAGCACCGAGGGAGCGACAACGCCCGCCGGCATCTTCATTCAAGAGGCGGGCACCACCGGGTTCGCCGCACTGACGAATGTTGCCGATGCTGGAATGCTCGCGCAGGTAAATCCTGGCGACTTGGTCGAGCTGATCGTTCTCGGCAATCGACTGATCGCCAAGGCGAACGATGTTGAGATCGGTCGCGTCGAGCCACGCATCGCTGCGCGACTCGTCAAGCTGATCGGTGATGGCAATAGCTACACATCAGGGATCACCTCCATCAGCGGTGGCGACATTCGCATCATCATTCGTGAAGAGCACGTCAGCGCTGGCAATGTTGGCAAGGTCTCCTTCCCAACGGCCACGCGTACCAGCGACGAGCGCCCGTACACGAAGGGCTCCTTCTTCCGCGATGACGAGGGCTTCGGCGACGATGATGAGGATACGTACGAAGAGGAGACGCCAGTCGCCGAGCGACCGAGCGTTGCGCCGCCAGAGAAGACCTCTGACGACGCATTCCTGCCTGACAGCGAAGAGGCTGGCAGCAACGACGATTAGTCGCAGATAGGCGGAGAGCGTTCACGTGGATCGCAGCGCCGCCCGACTCACCGTCGCACTCGCGTCGTCCGCAACAACTCCTGTCGTATCAGCACGCGACCAACTGACCGTTGACCTCACCGCGCGCAGTAGCGCCTTGGCGCTGGCGAGCGTTTCACGTGAGCATCGCAGCCTCCTTCATGCGCGCGATGCTGTGGATGAGTGGGCGATCTCTGCTGAGCTTCGCCCGCCAACGGTGCGCGCCTATGAGGCGGCCGCAGCGGAGCTGCTGGCATCGGCATCGGAGGCGCTCGAGGCCGGCTGGCAGAGCAGCTGTGTAGCCTGTGGGCAGGGCGTGCGCGTCGCGGCCTGGCGCTGGGAGGAGGCGCTTGATGCCGATCGAGAGCGGGGGCAACCAGCGGCGCGTCGCGCAACCTGTGCCGCCTGTCGTGCCCTCGGGCGGCGTGGTGGTGACGCCGCGACCATGCTTCCGAACGAGGTCGCCTCTGCTGAGCTCCTCGAGCCCACGGTTCGCGCCCGAGTTGATGGTCGCTTCGCTGGCCTCGTTGATGGTGCCGCGGCACGCTGGAGCACCCGGCAGTTGCGCTCGCTTGATGCGCTGGGTAGCGCCCTAGAACGCTCAAGCGAGAGCGCCGTGATGCTGGGGGCACTGCGCCTCACGTTGACCGAAGCGGCGGCGGCGATGGCTCGACCACAGCGCGCTGGGCGAACCTGGTGGGAGATCGCGCCATGGCAGGCGCTTCTGGATGCCATCGATGCCCGTCGCCGAATCTACCTGACTGCCCAGCCCGTGCCGCCACAGCTCACCATGAGTAGCGACCTCTCCGCACTCACCTACCCTGGGGGCGGCGCGATTGTCCTGCGCGGCGGAGCGGCCGCGCGCACGTCACTGGCAACACTCGTGACGCGCACCCCTGCAATTCGTGTCGCGCTCCTGCGCGTCACCGTGGGCGGCAGCGCCGACGAAATCAGCGACCGTGCGATTGCCGCGCGTTGGGCTGGCGAACAGGGTGAGCCCGACCCACTCCTTGTCGCCCTGCAATCCAACGATGCCGTAACCATCGCCGCTGCCCTGGCGCGCCTCCTCGTGGCGATGAATCCACTGATGCGTCACGACCCACTCCTCGTGATTGATCTTGATGATCACGCTGAACAGCTGGCCGGCGTCTTAACTGCGATCAGCCTTGCGGGCGCTGCAGGCAGCGTTGCCCGGCGTCTCGACGACGACCGCACCCCCGGACTCACCGTGACGGCGCGATTGAGCGAGCCAGCGATCAAAGGGCTGCAGCCCCGCAGTCAGATCGCGCTCGTGAGTGACCTTGTGGTCGCTCACGGCGAGCCTGCTACGCCGCGACAGATCCTCCCCGCCTATGCAGCAGCGCGCGCCGCTGCAGCACATGCGGCAGGAGAGCTGCTCGACGCAGCAGGGTTTGCCGAAGAGCTGCGCGGCGTTGCCGATCTAACTACAAAGATCCGCCCTGCTGGCTCATTCGACCAGCTCATTTCCGTGGCTGATGGACGCATTTTTGTTGAGGGGCGCGCGGAGCGTGAGCGTCTGGCCACCCCAGCCTCTGATCGTGCCGATGCCGCGGCCTTTGCGCTCGTTGACGCACTCAGCGCAGGCGACGGCGTTGACGAGGCCCTTGTGGCGCTTGATGCCGATCCGATCGGCATGAGCCCAGAGCTACGCAGCGCGATGCTGGATGCGTATACGAGCGTGGTTGATGGCGCGCGAACGGCGCGCACACCACAAGCGGATCTCTTGAGTGAGCGTTTCACTATCGTTGCGGGGCTGCTGGAGCTTGGCCCCCGCATGGGCCTACATGTTGCGGTTGCTCCCGCTCTGGCATCTACGGTTGTTGCCGGCCGCGCCCTCGGGGCGCGGGCCACGGTTGATCCAATTGATAGCTCGCCACCGCTGCGCCTTCGCTCCGATCGCGCCGCCTATGACGCCGTCGACGCAGTGCTCTACCGCCGCGGTCGTGCTGTGCTCTTCTGCGAGGTTGTTACTGGCCCCCTCCCCGTTGGTGAACTGCTCTTGCAGCGTCATGCACTCATCGCGAGCGACCGCGAGGTCGTGCGGCTCCTCGTCCTTGCGCCAGCACTCGTGCCGCTGCTGCAACTCCGCCTAGCGCGCGACGAGCGGCTGAGTGCGGCGTGGGAGACGGGGAACTGGCACCTCTTGGCGGCCGATCGAGTCGCTGCGCTTGCTCGTCTTGCGGCACCGCGGCTCGCCGATCTTGAGGGGTATCTTGGCGTCGAACCGCCGACGCGAAATGCGGCGCAACTTGACCTCAGCTCGATAGGCTGGGGCGTTGCCCATAGCGAAGCAGTAGAAGGAGTTGATCGTGAACCTCTCAGCTGACGTCTTGAGCGCACTCTTCCTTGCAGCGACGATTGGTGTTGGGCCGTTCTGGTTCCTAATGGCCGTACGCCCAACCGCAGAGATCACGCGACGCACCATGCTGACGCCGTGGCCCGTGGTCGCCATCGGGTTGCTGTATGCAGCCCTGGTGATTCCCAGTGCCGGTGCCATTCTCGGAACCCTGCTCAATCCAACACTGAGTGCGATCTCCGCCTCACTCGCAACCCCAGAGGGGAGCCTCGCCGTGTGGCTCCATGTGCTTGCCTTCGACCTTATCGCTGGGCGGTTCATTTGGCTCGATGGCCTCAGTCGAGGTGTGGGCGCGCCGCTCCGTATTGCGGCGTTAGCGCTCGCCCTCATGTTCGGACCACTCGGGCTACTCCTGCACCTCGCCCTGCGCCCCCGTCGCCCCCGAGAATCGGCGCAAGCCGTATCCTGAGCGGAACGCGTTCACCCCTTGAGCGCAAGAGTCCCGGAGTCCCGGGGAGGAGCCCAGATCGTGTCGAAGCCACTATCCGCGAACGACCAGGCCGTGAAGACCCTCGCCGACGACCTCTGGAAGGAGATGCTCTCGCACTCTCCAATCTGGGGGACCTTCCTCGGCATTGAGGTGAACGATGGCGCCCTTGACGACACGTCGGACGCCGCGCGCCTGCGCGACCGCGCCATGTGGGAGAAGTATTCGAAGGCGGCGAAGGCCATTGGCGACGAGGGGCTCGACATTGAGTGGAAGATCACGCGCGACCTGATCGCCGTCGGCGGCTCAATCGCCATCGAAAAGGATGATCACCGCATGGACCTCCTCTCCTCGGTTGACCACATGGATGGCGTGCAGACGCTCCTGCCGCAGATCGTCTCCTTCCAGGATGCGAAGACGCCAGAGAAGTTCGCCAAGCTGGTGAGCCGACTCAAGGCCTTCCCGAAGTTCATGGACGAGGCGATTGCGCGCGTGCATGAGGCGGAGAAGCGCGGCCTTGTTGCCTCAAAGATTTCGACAGAGCGACTGATCGCCCAGCTCGACGGCTTGATGGCCATTCCAACCGCACAGTCACCGATCGTCACCGCGGCCAACGTTGCCGGTGACGCTGAGCGAGCCGAGCTCGTCACGATCGTTGCCGAGTACGTTGATCCGCAGATCAAGCGCTACTACGAGGCGGTCAGCGGCAGCTACCGCACCAAGGCGCGCGAAGTGCCGGGCCTCTGCTCCGCACCAAACGGTGCCGAGCTCTATAAGGTGGCCATCCGCAGTTGGACCGGCCTGCAGCTTGACCCGAAGGAGCTCCACGAGATCGGACTCCAGGAGTGGGCCGACATTCAGGAGGAGATGAAGGTTATCTCGACGAAGCTCGGCTTCGGCGGCTCCATTGATAAGTTGCGCGATGCCGCTGAGAGCGACCCAACGAACGTCGCCGCGTCGAAAGAGGCGCTCATCGTGCGCATTAAGGAAGATATTGACCGCGGCTATGCCGAGGCGGGCAAGGTCTTTGGGCGCTTCCCGAAGGCTGGCTGCGATGTGAAGGCGGTCGAAGACTTCAAGGAGAAGGATGCACCCGCCGCCTACTACTTCAGCCCTGCGGCTGATGGTTCGCGCCCGGGGACGTACTACGTGAACGGCTACGACCTACCGTCACGCTTCTTGCACGCCCTTGCACCAACCACGTATCACGAGGCCATTCCGGGGCACCACTTCCAGATCGCTCTGGAGATGGAGTTGGAGTTCTTGCCAGACCTGCGCAAGCACGCTTCGCACCTTGCGGGGAACGCCTACGTTGAGGGCTGGGGTCTCTATTCGGAGCGACTCGCCGACGAGCTCGGCCTCTATCGCAGCGAGATGGAGCGCTTCGGCATGCTTCAGGGGCAGGCGCACCGCGCGGCGCGCCTCGTCGTTGACACTGGCCTCCACGCCTTCGGCTGGGACCGCGATAAGGGTGTTGCATTCATGGAGTCCGTTGGGCTGCCACGAACCGACGCCGAGATCGAGACCGATCGCTACATCGCTTGGCCAGCGCAGGCGCTCTGCTACAAGGTTGGGCAGCGTGCCATTCAGCGCACGCGTGCTGCGATCGAGAAGCGCGATGGTGACAAGTTCGACATCAAGTCGTTCCACGACCACGCTATCGGTCACGGACAGATTCCGCTCCCGGTCTTTGAGGCCGAGATGCCGAACTGGGTCAAGCCGAAGGCATGAGTAACGCTGGGGGAACCGCGGGCGCGGCTCGCGGAACCTCCCGGCGAACGGTCGGAATCCTCTGCGCGATCGGCGCCTCACTCGCGTGGGGCTTCGGATCGACAACGTCGGATTACGTCCTTTCGGCGGGGGTTGGGAACGACACGTTTCTGGTTATTGAGCTCGGCATCGGCTTTCTCGTGCTGCTCCTTCTCGGCGCAATCCGCGGCGAGCTGAGCGGCTTCTGGCACCCAGGGCTGCTGCGAGCATCTTCGACCGGGATCATTGAGCCGTGGGGCGCCTATACGCTCGGTAACGTTGGCATCATCTTCTCGAGCGGCGCCTTCGTCGCCCTGGTCTCGTCGCTGAATCCGGTGTTGATCGCCATTCTGGCCGCCCCGTATTTGGGCGAGAGGGTGAGTCGTCGCGCCGCCATCCTCATGGTTGTCTCAATCATCGGCGTGGCTCTGGTGGTCGGCGGCGCTGGCGTAGCCGGCACGCTCAAGCCGGAGGGCATCATCTTCGCGACCCTCGGGCTCTTCTGCGGCGCGGCCTATGTGCTCCTCTCCTCGAAGTTGGTGCGCACCATGCCCGTGCTGCCGCTTGTTGCATCGCAACTGCTGGTGGCGGCGCTCGCTTCACTAGCCCTCCTGATCGTGCGCGTCACGATCTTTCACGGCGACCTGCAGCTGCCATCAACGGAGATGCAGTGGGCCGTCTCAGTTGCAACTGGCGTCTTTGGCGGTGCGGCACCGTTCATCTTTTATCTCGAGGCAACACGGCGAATCCCCACGACAACGGTGAGTCAGTTCAGCACGCTCGTTCCGGTGGTGGCGCTGATTGGTGGCGTGATCTTCCTGAACGACGCGACGACCCCAGTACAACTGCTCGGTACCGCGATCGTGGTGGTCTCCCTCTCGCTCCTCGCGCGCTACGCCCGCGCGCACTGAGGTAGGGGCGCCACTCTAGGAGATCGTCACCGCGCGCACCAGGGTAACGGCCTTGCGAACTCGCCCCACCACCGGTCGGTGTGGTCGCCGCATGCCGAAGCCGTCGCGTTCAATTTGTCGCAGGATCTCGCGATAGAGGTGCGCGGCTACGCGAATCGATCGGCCGCCGTTCTCTAGGTGGTGGATCCCCGCAGCGCCAAGCTCGTAGTCGGCATCGGCCCGAGCAATCTCGGCCAAGTAGAGCGCGCGCCGATCACCGTCACGAAGCGAGGTCGGGCCGCTCGTTGCTGCGGGGTCAAGCCCAGCGCGCCCAAGGGCGCTAGCGGGGAGATAGACACGCCCGTTGGCAAGATCCTCGTCTATATCGCGCAAGATATTCGTGCGCTGCATTGCGGCACCAAGGGCACGGGCGGCGCGATCTGCCTGCGCATCGTCGCCGGCGCGCACACCGAGGAGGGCCGCCATTAGGCGACCGACGGTACCCGCCACCTGGTAGCAGTAGAGATCAAGATCGCCATCGTTCGCCATCGCTGGGCCGGCAAGGTCGCCCTCCATACCGTCAAGGAAGGCGCCGATCGCATCGGTTGGGAGCCCTGGGGTACGGCGCCGCAGGTCGACGAAGATCGCCAGCTCATCGCCACCCGCACCGTCGATTGCTCCGCTGCTAAGCCAGGTACGAATTGCCGCGAGGCGTTGCGCGGCCTCGGCGTGCCCTGCGGAGCCAGTCGGCGCCTCAAGGTCGACAAGGTCATCGAGGTGGCGCAGCGCCGAATAGAGCAGATTGATGTCGTCGCGAACCTGCCTTGGAAGGAAGCGGGCCGCAAGGGCGAAGCTGCGCGCAACGCGATTGATGGTCGCCTGCGCTTCGGGGAGGAGTGCCGCCACGCGCGGATCGCGCTGGGGGGACATGCCGCTAGGGGCGGACGAGATTTCCGGTGGGGCCGGTGGCACGCGAGGTGAACGGGGCAGGGTAGTCGCCGCGAATTAGATCTTGGGTGACCTGCGAGGTAAGGAGCGCCCCTGGCATCCCCGCGCCTGGGTGCGTGCCGCCACCAACGTAGTAGAAGCCAGCGATCGTCCGGTCACGATTCGGCTGTCGGAAGTAGGCCGACTGCTCGAGTGATGGCTCAACGGCGAAGGCGTTCCCGTCTGGGGCGAGGAGTTCGTCGCGGAAGGTGAGCGGTGTCCACGAGCGTTCCACAACGATCGAATCGCGCAGCCCTGGGAGCCCCCAGTTTTCCAGCCACTCTAGGGTGCGATCTCGCATGCGTGGCTCAGCCTCGGTCCAGTCATCGCCGGACCGAAGGTTCGGCACGGGGAGGAGGATTGCGATGGAGTCGCCACCCGGTGGCGCCATCTCAGGCTCGGTGCGTGATGGCGCATGGATGTAGACGGCATTGCTGCGTGGCATGCGACGCTCGCGAGTGACATCCTTGATGAAGCCGTGATAGTCATCGCCCACCACGAGGGTGTGATGGAGGAGCTTCTCAAACTTCTTATTAGTGCCCAGGTAGAGCATGTGCGCCGACATGGTGGTGCGCAGTGGGCGGAGGCGCCATGGGAAGGCATCAGGAGCATCTGGCAGAAGCGCATCACGCGCCGTCACATCGCCGTTATAGATGACAAGGTCGGCGTTGTGTACCTCGCCATCGGCGGTGCGAATCCCAGTGGCGCGCCCATTGCGGTGCAAGATCTGATCCACCTTGCTGTTGGTGCGTATCACGCCGCCCATCTTGGCAATGATCTTGCCGAACGATTCAATGATGCTGTAGACGCCGCCCTCGGTGTACCAGATGCCATCGGCGATCTGCAGATAAGCGAGCGCCGAATAGATGGCGGGAACGCGCGACGGATCGCCACCGATGAAGAGCGAGTGGAAACCGAACGCCTGCTGCACATGCGGCTCCTTGAAGAACTTGCCAACCCATCCCTCGAGGTAGCGGATGGCATCCAGTCGCGCCATGGTCGGGATGAGTTTAATGAAGTCCTTCAGCTTCAAGAAGTTCTGGCGGCCGGAGACGAGGATCCCCTCGCGGTGGATCGCACCCGATGCGGCCAGGAACGCCTCGAGCTGATCAGCGTCGTCGTTCGAGAACTTGCGCATCTCGGCGAGGAGGTGCTCGCGGTCGCTACCAAAGTCAAAGTGGCGATCCTCGCCCGTCCAGAAGATGCGATAACCCGGCTGCAGTTGTCGCAGCGTGACGTGGTCTGACATCTTCTCGCCGGCTGCGGCGTAGACCTCTTCGAAGAGCCACGGCATGGTGATGAGCGACGGGCCGGTGTCGAAGGTGTAGCCACCCTCCTGGATGCGCGAGGCGCGGCCGCCAATCTCGGGTCGGGCCTCCAAAATGGTGACCTGCCAGCCGTCGGAGAGTAGGCGGATCGCCGTGGAGAGGCCGCCGAAGCCGCTGCCCACGATGATCGCCGTTCGACCCCCCTGCGCCATGGGACCCCCCCGGTACTCACTATGGAGGCAGCGCCCCCTATTGCTACCATCTTAGAGGTACCCCGCGCGGCGCGCTGAGCACGAATAGGGCCTCCCATTGACGAGAGCGCGCTGCGGGCGGATCATCCGCCACCTAGGGAGGAGCACCTGCCAATGACCAATGAACAGACGCGCAGTGGCGCGTCACGGGACCCCGATGAGTTACCCGACCAGGTCGGGGGAGCGCACGCGCATGGCGCAGATGACGCTGCCGTTCGCTCCGTCGATCGCGCCGCCGCGCTCTTGGTCTGCCTCTCTGACGCCGATGGCTCCGCCTCGGTCACCGATCTCTCCCACTCCCTTGATCTACATAAGTCAACGGTGAGCCGGCTCCTCTCCACCCTCGAGCGCCGCGGCCTAGTAGAACAGGATCGCGATAGCGGGCACTTCCGTCTCGGCGTTGGCATTATTCGCCTCGCGCAATCCGCGGAACGCACCCTTGACCTGCGCGCGATCGCCCTCCCTGAGATGGAGGCGCTCGCCAAGGTGACCCACGAAACTGTCAGCCTCGAAGTCTTTGACGGCGTCGCCGCAGCGGTAGCGATCTGTCAGATCGACGGACCAAACCTCACGCCGATGCCCGACATCACTGGGCGGCCACTCGCCATGCACGCCATCGCCTCAGGGAAGGTGCTGCTCGCCTCACTCCCAGAGCGCACCGTTCTCTCGATCGCTCGACGCGGTTTGGTTCGCTATACACCGCGCACCATTATCGACCCGCGCGCCCTCCTCGAAGAGCTCGCCACCATTCGCCGCCGCGGCTACGCCGTGGCGATCGGCGAGTGGGACGACCGGATCACCGCCGCCGCTGTGCCGATCTGTGATGCGCGCGGCACCGTTATCGCCACCGTCGTGGTGTGGGGAGCCGCAACGCGTGTGACTCCTGGAACGCTCCCTGCACTCGTGACTGCGGCACGCGATGCCGCACAGCAGATCAGCACCAAGTTGGGCTGGAGCGGCAGCCAGCGCCGCGCCGGCATCGTGCCGCACCTCAAGGACAGCGATGTCGAGGAGCAGGAGCGCGAGGTAGCCGACGACGACGAGGCCACCGGCTAGTGGGTGACACGCCAGAGCAGCACGGGATTGAGACTTTCCAAGCTGAAGGGCTCTCCTTCCCACCCGACGCGGCCACCGCTGCGGCGGCAAATGCGCGCACAGAGCTTTATGAGCGTGCTAGCGTCGACCCTGTTGCCTTCTGGGCCGAGCAGGCACGCGAGCTCCTCACCTGGCGGAAGCCCTTCACGAAAACGCTGGAGTGGGAGCTCCCATTTGCAAAGTGGTTCGATGACGGTGAGCTCAACGTGTCGGAAAACTGCGTAGACCGCCACGTTGCCGCCGGTCGTGGCGATAAGGTTGCCTTCCACTGGATCGGTGAGCCAGGTGACCGCCGCACCGTCACTTACAACGACCTGTTGCGCGAGGTGCAGAAGACCGCAAACGCGCTGAAGGTGCTTGGTGTAGGTAAAGGCGACCGCGTTGCGATCTACATGCCGATGGTCCCTGAAGTGGCAATTGCCATGCTCGCCTGCGCCCGCTTGGGAGCAGCACACAGCGTCGTCTTCAGCGGCTTCCCCGCGAATGCGCTCGCCGACCGAATCAACGACGCCACCGCGAAGGTGCTGATCACCGCCGACGGCGGCTACCGCAAGGGAAAATTCTTTGAGCTGAAGCCGATCGCCGACGAGGCGCTCGATAACAGCCCTTCCGTCACGGGCGTTCTGGTCTACCAGCGTCGCCAGCCTGGCACCGCCGGAACAACAGCAATGCAGGCTGGTCGCGACCATTGGTGGCACGAGTTCGTACCAAGTCAGCCGGCCGAGTGCCCGGCCGATCCGATGCCCGCCGAACAACTCCTCTACCTGCTGTACACCAGCGGCACCACGGCGAAGCCGAAGGGGATCATGCACACCAGCGCCGGCTATCTGCTCGGCGCCACCTTCACCCATCGCGCCGTCTTCGACATCAAGCCCGACGATGTCTACTGGTGCGCCGCCGACGTTGGTTGGGTGACCGGCCACAGCTACATCGTCTACGGCCCGCTGAGCAACGGCGCCACGCAGGTGATGTACGAGGGAACCCACGACACGCCGGCGTGGGATCGCTGGTGGTCGATCGTCGAAGAGCTGAAGGTCACGATTCTCTACTGCGCGCCAACAGCGATTCGCGCCTTCATGCGTCAGGGCGATGAGCATCCGCAGGGGCATGATCTCAGCTCGCTGCGACTCCTCGGCTCCGTGGGTGAGCCGATCAATCCTGAGGCGTGGCTCTGGTATCGCGAGATGATTGGTGGCAACCGCACGCCGATCGTCGACACCTGGTGGCAGACGGAGACCGGTTCGATTCTGATCAGCCCGCTCCCCGGCGTCACCACCACCAAGCCTGGCTCCGCCACCTTCCCACTCCCCGGCATCTCGGCCGATGTCGTCGACGATTCAGGGGCAAGCGTTCCGCTCGGCTCGGGCGGCTACCTCACCCTCACCAAGCCGTGGCCGTCAATGCTGCGTGGCATCTGGGGCGACCCAGAACGCTTCAAAGAGACGTATTGGAGCCGATTCCCCGGTTCGTACTTTGCTGGCGACGGAGCCCGCCGTGACGCCGACGGGTACTACTGGCTCCTTGGGCGTGTGGACGACGTCATGAACGTCTCAGCGCACCGCATCAGCACCATTGAGGTTGAGTCGGCACTGGTCGACCACCACTCTGTCGCCGAGGCCGCGGTGGTGGGAAAGAGTGACCCACTCACCGGCCAGGCGATCGTTGGTTTCGTGATCCTGAAGAAGGGGATCAACCCAACGCCCGCCCTTCTTGAAGAGCTTCGCGCCCACGTCGGAAAGAACATTGGCGCGATCGCTAAGCCGAAGCACCTCGAGTTTGTGCCTGAGCTCCCGAAGACCCGCTCCGGGAAGATCATGCGGCGCCTTTTGCGCGACATTGCTGAGGGGCGAAACCTTGGTGACGTAACCACTCTTGCTGACTCTTCGATCGTTGAGGTGATTCGCGCCAACACGGGCGCCGCTGACGAGTAGGGCGGCACTTTTCCACAATCGCCCCCTCGTCGGCTTGAACCGTGGAAAAGTCCCGCAACGAAAGGTGCTACTTCGTTGATAAGTCCCTTCTGATGCGAGGCTCTGCCCACGATGCTACCCGTAGCCCGAAGGGGCCAGCGGTGAACCCGTCGACTGAGCAATCGGCCAGGCGGCACGAACTGTGGCGATGACGGGATCGAACCGACAGGCAACTGACGGTGCTGGTGAATGACCACCAAAGCGCGAGGCAACTCGCAGCGGCGGAGCGGAGGGTCACCTGGGAGCTTCGGCTTTACGGCTGGGGCAACTCGATCCGATCTCACAGCGGAGGGGAATCGGCGTGCAAGCGTCGCCCCCAACATCGGATGGCCTCTCGGGCGAACTCTTTCCCCCTACGGAACAGTGCTCTCTGGCGCACTCGGTGACGTGTCCGGACTCATCGACGGCGAATCCGATGGGATGGGTGATGGTGATGGCACCCCTGGAAAGGCGTTCGCAATGACCCTTCTGATCTTGGTGATCGTTGCCGCGTTCAGATAAGCCGGATAGGCACTCGGCGCAAAACGGTAAAGGTGCACCTGCGCCGTGGCGGCACGCGAGAAGAGGTCAACGAGATTCGGAAGAGAGCTTCGCGGCAGATCTGTCCAAATGTAGCCCTTCGCCGCCGCTGCGAGTGCTGGGGCGTTCAAGATCGTGGCGCTGCCGAGCTGATCGCGAATCGCCAATAGCAGCGCCTGCTGCCGCCGCATGCGGCCATAGTCTGAATCTTGGTGGCGGCTTCGAGCATAGGCGAGAGCAAGCCGTCCGTTAAAGTGCTGCTGCCCAGGATCGATACGCAGTTGTATTGATCCGAGCACTGGGTCCGGATAGTTCTTGTCATAGATCGACTCCGTGACATTCATGTCGATTCCACCCATCGCGTCAACCACCTTAATGACGCCCCAGAGGTCTGCGACGAGAACGGCGTCGATTGGACGCTGCGCCAGCTCGGAGATTGTTGCGCGGACCGCAGCTATTCCAGAGACGTTCCCCTCGCCAGGCCAGAGCTGCGGGTAGTAGAAGGTGGCATCGGTGTACACCTCGTTTAGGAGTTTCTGGAAGCAGCCGCAGGGGCTGGCGTTGCGCGCTGCACCAGGTGGCAGTGGCGCATTAACCATATTTCGCGGGAAGCCGAACATCGCGACGCGGCCGGTGGCGACGTCAACCTCGACAAGCAACATCACATCCATGCGACGGCTCCAGCGGTCGGCCCCTGCATCAGAGCCGAGCAGGAGCAGATCAAACTTGCCGTCGTCACCCCATGGGATCTCTCCGGGCCGGGTCCAAGGTGTGGCCACAGTAAGCGAGGGGAGTGTTCCGGTTCCACCCCCGCGGCCTACCGAGCTGCCAGGACTCGCCATGGGCGATGTATCTAGGGACGGGCTCCCCGCACCTGAGGCTGTGGGGTCAAAACTTTTCGAGGGCGTGGGTGACGTGTCGGCAAACGTTTCGTTTAGGAGTTCATCGAACGCGATCAGCGAGTGGCCAACGGTGAGGTGAGGCGCCACAACGAGTAGCAGGGTTGCAGCGGCGACCAGCACGCCCTCCCGTGGCGGCAACCGTGCGCCGCGGAGTAGGTGCGCGAGGGCACTTAGGCGCCACGCGGTGAGAAGGAGATTGAGCACCCCCAGGAGGAGGAGGGCACCTGGGGTGACGAGGATGATCAAGAGTTGCGTGGTGCCGCCAAGGAGCAGCAGAACCAGTGTCGCCCCAAGGATGGCGAGTGCGGGAGCGGCAAAGAGTGCGGCGCGGCGTCGATCAACACGCGCGAGGTGGCCAAGCCCCGGGAGGGCCGCAGTCAAAAGCGCGGCGAGTAGGAGCGAACGCTTCGTGGGCTTACGTGAGGCGATTGCGGGTTTCATTCCCCTCATCCTCTCCCATCTGGGAGATGCGTGGTGGCTCGCGGTTTATTGAGCCAGTGGAAGCGTGCGGCCTTTCGCCTTTGCCTCAGCCGCCTTTGCCGCCCACGCGCCGAGGACCTCATCCTTGTGCGGTCGGATTGGGCAGTGGCCATCCTTATTTCCTGACTCATCGCAGTAGCCGAGCGGCACGCACTTCGGGGCGAGGAAGCTGCCGAGGAATGGGCTCACCGCAAACACCTCGTGGCGGATGAGCTGGAAGAGGCGGCGGATCTCCCACTGCGCCATGGTGCAGAGGCGCAGGCCCGACATGTGGATGAGGGCACGCAGGTTGACCGTCATGATCAGGTTTGTGCGCGTGGCGTTGGGGAAGACGAAGCGTGCATCCTCGGCGGGGATGCCCGCTGCCACGAGGTCACCGTAGAGGCCGAGCGCACCTTGCGTGGCCTCCTCGAATCGCGCACGGACCGTCTCGTCGGCTTCCGCAACTGATCCAGGGAGCATCGTGGCCGCCTTCTTGAAGGTTACGTATCGTTGCGACTGCTGATCAAACGCCACGCCGGCGCGGTGGCGCACCAGTTGGTGACTGAGTGTTCGGGTGACGCCCGTGATGGCGAAGGTGAAGACGATGTGTTCAATGGTGCTGCCGTGGCCCGACTCAATGACGCGGCTGACCAGCTCGCGCTGCTTCGCTGGGTCAATCTCACCCGCTTCCGCGCGCCGATAAATCTCCTCTGGTGGCAGCTCGGAGTAGCAGGTGCGGCAAGCCGTGTAGATAATTGGCACGTAGGATCGCTCGACGATCTCGCGATCTGGGAAGAGCATTGTCGCTTTCATCCCAAGATCGTGACGACCCGGATTCTTCGGAATTCCGCTCTTCTGCTTCTCGCTCATCTCAGTAGTAGTCCGAGCAGGAGAGGAAGTAGCCGCACTCACAGATCATCTTGCACTTGCGATCGATCATTTGCTGACCGCAATTGGCGCAGCAGGTCATCACCAAGCCCGGATCAATCTCAGCCACGGGCGTTGGCACGACCACCGTTGGGGTGCTCTCGTCCGTCGTTGAGGCTGGGGCAGGCTGGTTCAACATCTGGAGGATCCTACCGCTCCGCGGGAGAGGGTGCGGGGTGCGATGCCTCCCAGGGAGCGCCAAGGCCGAGTCGTTCGCCAATCAGCATGCGGGCCTCCGCGAGCACCATGCTGGTGGGGGTGCCGCTGGGTATCACGTGGACGACGTCGAGGTCGGCGGGGCCAACTACCAGGCGACGCCGAACGAGATCCACGAGCTCTACCCAAGCGTCGCCAACGAGCAAGAGTGGCCGCGCATCACTCACCTGCAGCAGGTTCCAGGCAACGGCGATCTCGGCAAGCGTCCCAATCCCACCATCCAGGCCGATCATCAGATCCGATCCTGAGAAGAGGCGCAGTCGATCGAAAAGGTCGGCGGAATCAACACGGCGCGTGACCGCCTCGTTCGCCTCTAGGCCATCCCACGAAGTGACCGTGTAGCCGAGCACCTCACCACCCTTTGACTTGGCCCCGCGGGAGGCGGCGCCCATGATCCCCTCGTAGCCGCCAGTGGCAACGGTGAACCCCGCCTCAGCGAGCGCCGCACCAAGGTCAAAGGCGGCGACCCACCGCGGATCACTGTCAGGGAGGCGTGCCGAACCGTAGACGCTAACGATGAGGCGCTCAGTCATTGCAGCGCGTGTTCTCAGGGGGCAGGGTGCCGCTGACAAGGAAGCTGATGGCGGCGTCATCAATGCAGGCGCTTTTGCCGCCAACGCTGGTGTGCCCCTCGCCGACGTAGGTAAGCAGGTGGCCGCTCTCAAGCAGCGCTGCCATGCGCTGCGCCCAGGCATAGGGCGTGGCAGGGTCGCCCGTTGTACCTACCACCAAGATCGGTGCGGCGCCAGCGCCATTCACCACCGCTGGTAGCGGGTCGGCGCTCGTGTACGGCCACACGCCACACAGCAGGCCACCCGAGGCCTGCCCCGCGGCGAAGTCTGGCGCTTTGCTAACGAATTTTTCGTAGATCGCCTTGTAGCGCGCAATGGATGGCGTTGTTGGCGAATCAATGCAGCTGATCGCGGGGAAGGCCTCCATGATGTTCGACTTGTAGGTGCCGTCTTCCGCGCGGTCGTTATACGCGTCGGCAAGCAGTGCTAGCAGGTATCCGTCGCCCTTACTCGCGCCAGCGAGGCCCTGCACCGCGTAGTCCCAGTAGTCGCGGTTATAGAGCGTCATGATCACGCCAGTCGAGGCAAGCGTTGAATTCAGCGAGCGCCCATCCTTGAGCACAATCGGGTGATCATCGAGACGATTCATGAGAGCATCAAACGCAGTGCGCGATTTGCCACCACCAAACGGGCAGGCTGAATCTGCATCGCACCAAGCGAAGAGTCGATTCAGCGCTCCCTGAAGGGAGACCCCCTGCTCGCCGTATTCGGACTCGTCGGTCGGAGCCATGTCAACGGCGCCATCAAGGATCATGTGGCCAGTTGAGGTGGGGAAGAGGGTTGCATAGACCGCACCGAGGGCGGTGCCGTAACTGAAGCCAAGGTAATCGAGTGTGGCTACGCCAAGGCCAACGCGAATGCTCTCCATGTCGCGAGCCGATGCGGTGGTGCCGATGTACGCGAGCATCTCGCCAGTTCCAGCTTTGCACTTCTCAGCAAACCACTTCGCGTCACTGAGCGCCGAGGTCCAATCTGCGGCACCCGGTCGATCGGGAATCCCTGGCGTCGCCGCCCAGTTATCCATCTCAGAGTCACTGAGGCAGTTGACGGGGGCGCTACGATTGACGCCACGCGGATCCCACGAGACGAGGTCGAAGCGATTACCGATCTCGGCTGGCACCACACCACGCCCCGACTCGGCGAGGATGTTGATGCCCGATGCACCAGGGCCACCGAAGTTCAGAAGGAGTGGCCCAACCTTGTGCGCCTGGTCAGCAGCGGGGAGAAGGGCTACGGCGATGTCAATCGTTGGCCCCTCAGGCGTCAGGTAGTCGCGCGGCACGGTGATGGTTGCGCAGAGGAGTTCTGGGTTGCCGCCCGTTACCGGATCGGTTGCTGGGCAAGCCTGCCAGTTGATGGTGCCGCTCGGGACGAATGTGGCCGTTGGGCTCGGTGATTCGGTGACCGGCGCGCCACAAGCACTGGCAACGAGGGCGATGGCGAGGAGCGCCGCGATGGCGAGGCGAGCGTGGCTCCCTGTGGCGTTACGCATCGGTGGCCTCCTCTCTGCTCAGTTGTGGCAGAACGCCCCAGCCGCCAAAGGCGACCGGGGCGTTCTGCACGAGGTTCCGCGTTAGATCAGCTGCAGCCGCTCGTCGTACCGCAGGTCATGCACTTGTAGCAGGCTGCGTTGCGCACCATGATCGCGCCGCACTCCATGCACGCCGGCGCATCGGACTGGTTCTGGAAGCCGAGCCCAGCGACCGCCAGTACGCCGCCCGTTGCCGCAGGTGCGGCTGGAGCAGCTACTGGCGCTGGGGTTGTGATCGCAATGGGAGCCGATACCGACCCCGTTGCGCCGCCGCCCTTGCCGCAGGCGCAGTTCGGACCGCACGACTCCACCGCACCCACGCGAACCGTGGTTGGGAGGGCGCCGAGGACCGGACCGCCATCGGTGCGCTCCTGCAGGCCGAGGATCTCGCGATCGCCGGCTGGCAGGAAGCGGCTTCCGAGGTAACGGAAGACGTAGTCCACGATCGACTTCGCCAGTGGGATCTCGGCGTTGCCGGTGAATCCGCTTGGCTCGAATCGCACGTGGGCGAACTTATTGACCAGGTCGCGGAGTGGCACGCCGTACTGCATGGCCACGCTGACCGAGGTCGCGAAGCTGTCGACGAGGCCGCTCACGGTGGAGCCCTCCTTCGCCATCTTCAAGAAGATTTCGCCCGGCTGACCATCTTCGTAGAGACCGACCGTGAGGTACCCCTCCTGGCCGGAGATCTCGAAGCGATGGGTGATTGCCGTGCGCTCCTTTGGCAGGCGTCGTCGCGCTGCACCCGCACCAGGCAAGATCGCAGCGGCGACTTCGGCAATTGCCGCTTCGTCCTTCTTCTTGCTGGTGTTGAGCGGCTGCGAGCGCTTCGAGCCGTCGCGATAGATCGCGATCGCCTTGAGGCCAAGCTTCCACCCTTCCAGGTAGACGCTCTCGATCTCTTCGGCGGTGGCAGCCTCTGGCATGTTCACCGTCTTCGAGATTGCGCCGGAGAGGAACGGCTGCGCCGCCGCCATCATGCGCACGTGGCCCATGTACTGGATGGAGCGCTGCCCATTCTTCGCCTTGAAGGCGCAGTCAAAGACCGAGAGGTGCTCGTCCTTCAGGCCTGGGGCACCCTCAATCGTCTCCTGCTCGTCGATGTACTTGAGGATCGCGGCGACCTGCTCGGCGTTGTAGCCGAGCTTCACGAGCGCCTCTGGGACCGTCTGGTTGACGATCTTGAGGAAGCCTTCGCCGACGAGCTTCTTGTACTTGATCAGGGCGATGTCTGGCTCAATGCCGGTCGTGTCGCAGTCCATCATGAATGCGATCGTTCCGGTTGGCGCCAAGACCGACACCTGCGCATTGCGGAAGCCGTGCTTCGTGCCGAGATCGAGTGCTCGATCCCAGGCATCGGTTGCCGCGTTCGCAAGGTCCTTCGGCAGCGTTGCCGTTGGAATCTGGCGCGAGGCATCACGGTGCTTGCCGATCACGCGAAGGAACGGCTTCTCGTTCTTCTTGTACTCAATGAACGGTCCGCCGTGTGCCGCCGCCGTTTCGGCCGACTGCGCATATGCCTCGCCGGTCATGATCGAGGTGATCGCGCCTGCGTAGGCGCGCCCCTCGTCGGAGTCATACGCCAAGCCGCGGCTCATCAAGAGCGCGCCGAGGTTGGCGTAGCCGAGCCCGAGTGGGCGGAAGCGGTGGCTGTTCTCATCGATCATCGGCGTTGGGTACGAGGCGTTGTCCACCATGATCTCCTGCGCGAGCAGGGTCAGCCGCGAGGCGTACTTGAAGGACTCCACGTCGAACTCACCATCTGGTCGCACGAACTTCATGAGGTTCAGCGAGGCCAGGTTACAGGCGGTGTCGTTGAGGAACATGTACTCCGAGCACGGGTTCGACGCATAGATGCGGTCCGTGTTCGACGACGTGTGCCAGTCATTGATCGCCGTGTCGTACTGAATGCCAGGGTCGCCGCAGACCCACGCAGCCTCCGCCATCTTGCGGAAGACGTCGCGTGCCCTGAGCGTTTCCACTGGCTCGCCGCTCACGACGGCGCGTGTCTGCCACGTGCCATCGCTCTCAACGGCCTTCATGAACTCGTCGTTGACGCGCACTGAGTGGTTCCCGTTCTGGAAGAAGATCGAGCCGTAGGCCTCGCCGGTGAAGCTGGCATCGTAGCCAGCCTCAATGAGTGCCCACGCCTTCTTCTCTTCGCTGACCTTCGAGTCAATGAACTGCTCGATGTCAGGGTGCTGCACATCGAGGATCACCATCTTCGCTGCGCGGCGCGTCTTGCCACCGGACTTCACGACACCGGCGAAGGCGTCAAAGCCCTTCATGAACGAGACAGGGCCAGAGGCGGTGCCGCCACCGCTCATCTTCTCCTTGGCGCTGCGGATCGGGGAGAGGTTGGAACCCGCACCCGAACCGAACTTGAAGAGCATCGCCTCGGTCTTCGCGAGGTCCATGATCGATGACATCGAGTCCTGCACGCCATTGATGAAGCAGGCCGAGCACTGTGGGCGCTTCTCAACGCCAACGTTGAACCAGACTGGTGAGTTGAAGGCCATCTTCTGGTTGACGAGCAGGTGGGCCAGCTCGGCAATGAATGCGGCACGGTCCTCATCGGACTTGAAGTAGTGCTGCTGCTCAGCCCATGCATCAATCTGACCGGTTACACGACCGATCAGCTGGCGAACGCTCGTCTCGCGCTCTGGGCTTCCAACATGTCCACGGAAGTACTTTGAGACAACAACGTTGGTGGCGAGCTGTGACCATGAGGCGGGCACCTCCACGTCCTTCTGCTCGAAGACGCTCTTGCCGCTCTCGTTGCCGATAGATGCGGTGCGGACCTCCCACTGAATTTCATCGTATGGATGCGTGCCGGCGGTGGTCCAGCGTCGATCCCAGGCGAGGCCCTTTGAGCCCTTGCCATCAAAGCTCAACGGTGGCAACGGCTGCGCCGTTGACTTCTCGATCGTTGCCTTTGTTGCCGCCTTCGCAGCGTCCACCAAGCCCGCCATGTGTATCTCCCTCTTCTGCCTCAAAATGTGAGGCCCACCACCTCTGTTCCCAACCAACGATTGGGCGCTCAGAGCCCCTGCCGTGTAGGAGCGGGAGCCGAATCCTACGCCGAGGGTGGTGTGGCGTCAACCCCTCAACCACTACATATGGTGGTGTTACAGGAGAGTGTTGCCGCACATGTTGTGGTTTGGCTGCTTTTTACCTTTGTTACGGAATCTGCCGCACGGCGCAGGCGCAGCGCACGCTCAGGCGGGTCGATCGGGTGGGGGAACGGGCTTTGTTACAGCCCCGAGTAAGTGTGCAGGCCGGTGAACCATAGGTTCCCCGAGTAGGTCAGCAGAACCGCCACAAAGCCGATAACCAGGAGCAGGGCGGCGGGTCGCCCCTGCCAGCCGCGCTGGCTGCGGGCGTGCAGGTAGACGGCATAGACCAGCCAGGTGGCGAGTGCCGAGGTCTCCTTTGGGTCCCACCCCCAGAAGCGGCTCCAGGCGATCGAGGCCCAGATTGATCCGAGGATGAGCATGCCGGCGAATAGTGGGAAGGCGACGGTAACAGCGCGGAATGCAACAAGGTCGAGGCGCTTTGCTGGCGGCAACCAGCTGAAGCGATCGGTGTCGCCTTGCATCAGATATGCAACGCCTGCCGCAAATGCGAAGGCGAAGATGCCGTAGCTAAGCATTGCCATGCCAACATGGATGGTGAGCAGTAGCGGGTGCTGTAGCGCCGGCACCAGGTCAACTACCGCATTTGGCAGCGTCGTCGCGTAGGCGAGCAGTGCGAGTGCGACACCGTAGGCAATAGTGCTAAGCGCTGGCAGGCGACGCTTACGATCAAAGAGGATGGTTGCCGCGCAGATGCCGAACGCGAACGCAACGGTGAACTCGTAGAGATTTCCCCACGGCCCGCGTCCGACAACAATGGCGCGTGCGATTAGCGCAACGCCGAGTGATCCCGTCGCAATCACCGCGAGCGCACCTGCGATCGCACTAATAGTGCTTGTTGATTCGGCGGAGGTCGGTGCGCCTCCATCAAGCTGCTCGGCAAGGTTGCCGCGCATTGATGCTGCGGCGATAGCGAGTCGTGGAGTGACGGCGCGGTCGCCTTGGGCTACGAGGACAAGGTGCACGACATAGAGGGCGAAGGCGCCGACAAGGGCAATCGCCCCAACAACAACGAGATAGAAGGAGAGGGTCGCCACTTAGGCGCGAGCCGCGCCGCCAGGAGGCGGTCCAGCGGGGCGCTCCACGGCGACGATCGTTCGGGCACGTAGCTCTAGTCCGCAGGCATCGCAGGTGCTGTGCTCAGCCACTCGAACCGCAAGGCAGCTGGGGCAAGCGATCAGGAGCGGCTCGCCGCGGAGCGATCGGGTGCTGCCATTTGGGTAGATGGCCGCCTCACTGGTCGCGTACGGGCGTCCGGCGGGGAAGAGCGGTCGCCCATCGACACCGAGCGGGGCGGGGGTGGGGAGGGGTGCGCCAACCTTGAGCTGCGCACCACGCTTGGTGATGCCGACCAGCGTCCAGATGCCACCCGTTGAGACGATCCAAA
>NZ_JBBAWK010000009.1:0-39650 GCF_040397215.1 Candidatus Limnocylindrus sp. | reverse complement strand
CCTCATCCGACATCCACGTGCGCCTTGATCCTGAATCAGGGGCAATGCGGGTCTTTCGGGCCCGCCGAGTCGTAGAAGAGGTACTCGTCCCCGACGCAGAGTGGACGCCAGAAGAGGCCCAGGCAACGAGGCCAGGTGCTGTCGCTGGAGACCTCATCGAACTCGAAGAGATGGATGCCGATATGGGTCGCATCGTTGCGGCCCAGGCTCGCCAGGCGCTCCAGCAGCGCCTCATCCAGATCCAGCGCGACCTGACCATGCAGTCGTTCGCCGAGCGTGCGGGTGAGATTCTCACCGGCGTCGTGATGCGCGTCGATCGCCGCAACCTCGTCCTGGACGTGGGGAAGGCGGAGGCATACCTGCCTGCAACGGAGCAGTCGCAGCTCGACACCTTCCGCATCGGCGAAAACGTCAAGGCACTGCTACTGGAAGTGCGAACAACCCTTCGTGGCCCAGAGATCCTTCTGACGCGTACGCATAAGAACTTCGTCAAGAAGCTCTTCGAACTTGAGGTTCCTGAACTGACGGCGGGCACGGTGGAGATCACCTCAATTGCTCGTGAGCCGGGGAGCCGCACCAAGATTGTTGTTGCAACGAAGCAGGTCGGACTCGATCCGGTCGGCGCAGTTGTGGGCCAGCGTGGTGCACGCGTGCAGGCTGTTGTTGAAGATCTTGGCGGTGAGAAGATCGACATCATCGCGCACACCGACGATGCAGCTGAGGCGATTGGGCGAGCCCTCTCACCGGCGCCCGTCGTTTCGGTCACCGTTGATGAGGCGGCGAAGTCGGCAACCGTCGTGGTTCCCGAGCGCGCACTCTCGCTTGCAATCGGCGCCGGCGGACAGAACGCCCGCCTAGCGGCGCGACTCACCGGATTCCGCATCGACATCGCCAGTGATGGAACCGGAGCTGCTGAGGTGCCTGCAGTGGCCCCAGCGGGCGAGGAGGCCTAAGACGCCCGCCGTTCGTGCGCGCACCTGCGTGGCCTGTCGGCTGACACAGCCGCCAGAGACGGTCGTGCGGTACGGAGCCTCCGCAGATGGAGTGGTGCGAGCGGGCGCTATTGGCGGTCGAGGTGCGTGGCTCTGCCAGAGCGGCGACGAGGCACACGACCTGCTGATTGGTGAAGGACTACGACGAGGGTTGAAGGGTCGCATCGCGGCCACAGATCTTGAACAGATTCTGATTGAGCGACGAAGCCAACGAGACGAAAGGGGGTAGCAGATGACGAAGCAGCGTAAGAGCATCCGTCCACCGCGCCCCGATCGCTTACCGCCGGAGCCGAAGCCAGCACGCGTTGCGCAGGTGCATGACGGCATCCTCGAGTTGCCCGCCTCAATCGCAGTCGGCGATCTTGCAACGCTGCTCAAGGTAAACCCCGCAGACATCATCAATCCACTGATTCGCAGTGGTGTCTTTGCCACCATGAACCAGGGCATTGATCGCGAGACCGCCTCCCTCATTGCGACCGAGCTCGGCTTCACCGTAAAGGAGCCGGAGCCTGACGAAGACGAGGTCGCGCCAGAGGCGACGCCTGAGGCCCTACCAGCTGCAACGAAGACAGAATTCTTCAGCGAAGATCCGGGCGCCGCACTTATCTCGCGCGCCCCCATCGTTACCGTCATGGGCCACGTCGACCACGGCAAGACGAGCCTGCTCGATGCGCTGCGCAAGACCAGCGTTGCGGAGGGGGAGCGTGGCGGCATTACCCAGCACCTTGGTGCCAGCCAGGTTCAGCGTGGCGACCGCTCCATCCTCTTCCTCGACACCCCTGGACACGAAGCGTTTACGGCGATGCGGGCGCGTGGCGCGCGAGTAACAGATATCGCCATCGTCGTCGTCGCCGCTGACGACGGCGTTATGCCGCAGACAAAAGAGGCGATCAGCCATGCTCGCGCAGCGAATGTGCCGATCATCATCGCGCTCAACAAGATCGATAAGCCAGATGCAAACCCCGATCGTGTGAAGACGGAGCTTGCGGAATCAAATGTCGTGATCGAGGATTACGGCGGCGATGTGCCGCTCGTTGCGGTGTCGGCCCGAACAGGCGCCGGTCTCGACGATCTCCTTGACATGGTTCTCCTCGTCGCCGATCTCGGTGACTACAAGGCCGATGCAGCGCGACTCGCGGTGGGCACGGTGATTGAGGCCCAGCGCGACAAGGGGCGCGGTCCGATCGCCACCGTGATCGTGCAGACGGGAACCCTCCGCGTTGGTGACCACATGGTGGTTGGTGCCATCTCAGGGAAGGTCCGCTCGCTGGAGTCGACCGATGGGGGCCGGATCAAGTTGGCTGGCCCCTCAACAGCAGTAGTCGTCTCGGGCCTGCCCGAGGTTCCAGTCAGCGGTGAAATCTTCCGTACCGCGGTGGACGAGAAGGAGGCCCGCTCCTGGTCTGAGGCCGCCGCCGACGCCACGAGCGCCGGGCGCGATAGCGGCCACGCCACGATGGAGGACCTCTACAAGCGCATTCAGTCTGGAGCTGGCAAAGAGGTCCGCGTCATTCTGAAGTCCGATGTGGCCGGATCACTCGGCGCCATCGAACACCAGCTCGAGAAGATGCAGAGCGATGAGGTGCGCATCAACGTGCTCCTCTCGGCCACGGGGGAGGTCACCGAGAACGACATCCTGCTCGCCTCAGCATCTGATGCAATCGTGCTCGGCTTTACTACGACGCTCACCCCAGGTGCGCGCCGCATGGCTGAAACCAACAAGGTTGACGTGCGCCTCTACGAGATCATCTACGAACTCGCCGACGATATGAAGGCTGCGCTTGAGGGGATGCTTGATCCCGAGAAGTCAGAGGTGGTCGAAGGGCGCGCCGAGGTGAAGCAGCTCTTCCCTGGAAAGGGCTTTGTCATTGCAGGTTCGATCATTCGCGAGGGCCGAGTTACGCGCGGCGCAAAGGTGCGCGTCATGCGCGGCGGTAACCTTGTTGCGACTGACGTGATCGAGTCGCTGCGTCGCTTCCGTGATGATGTTCGTGAAGTGAAAGAGGGCCAGGAGTGCGGTATTGGCCTTGGTGCAACGGTCACCGTCATCGAGGGCGACATCTTGGAGATCATCGGCGAGAAGTCGACGAGGCGGACCCTCTAAACATGTCTGAGCGGATGCCCCGTGTCGACGAGCTCCTCCGAGAAGAGATCAGTGCCCATATCGGACGATCTCTGAGCGATCCGCGGCTCGGCTTTGTGACCGTTACCTCAGTCTCTACGTCACCAGACCTGCGACACGCAAAGGTGTTTGTCAGCACGATCGGTAGTGAAGAGCAGCGCGTTGCTTCACTTGCAGCACTCAAGAGTGCCGCTTCGCACCTTCGCACCGTGATCGGCAAGGGGTTGCGCATTCGGCGCGTTCCCGACCTTCACTTCGAGCTTGATGAGGCAGGCGACCGCGGCGCACGCATTCAGCAGCTGCTCGGTAGCATTGCCGATGGGGGGCTCCCACCTGAGACCCTCTCGCCGCTTCCAGCCCCAACCCGTACGGGGGTTGAAGAGAAGATCAGAAGGAGTAAGGGATGAGCGAGCAGGGGATCGTGCACGCAGCGGAATACGTGCGCCGAGCCGACGAATTGCAGCCGATGGCACTTGCGGCCGTTCCCACCAATGTGCTGGAGGCGCTCCGAGTGGCGAAGAGGCTATGGGTCGTGCCGCATGAGCGACCAGATGCTGATGCGCTCGGTGGAGCCCTCGGGCTCAAGGCGATCCTCGGTCAGTTCGGCGCGGAGGTCGCCGTGATCAGTGCCGACGCTCCACCAGCGGTCTATGACGTCATTCCAACAATCGGCGACGTCTCCCTTGAGGCACCGAGCTGGTCGCCAGATGCCATCGTGCTGGTGGATTGTGCTGATCCGAAGCGAGCCGGCCGCATCGGCGACCTGATCAATGCGCTACCAGCCTCTACACCACGGATCTTGATTGATCACCATGTTTCCAACGATTCAACCTGGCCCCTAGCCTGGGTTGATGCGCACGCCGCGGCAACCTGCGAAATGGTGAGCTTGATTGCGCTCGCGCTCAAGGCAGATCTCTCTGCAGATCAGGGGCGGCTCGCTACGACACTGGCAGCCGGCGTGATCATGGACACCGCCACCTTTCAGCATGGCAACACGACCCCACGAACTCTAGAGGTGGGTGGGCTCCTGCTTGCTGCCGGCGCACCAATCAGTGAGATTTCACGAAGGATCTACCGCTCAAAGCCACTCGCGCAGGTGCAACTGCACGCGTGCGTGTTGGCGACCTTGAAGTCCACTGATGGCGGCCGCACCGTGTTCGCGACGATGATGCTGGCTGACCTCACCGAAACCGGCGCAACGCTTGAGATGAGCGAGGGGATCGTTGATGCACTCGCGCAGGTCTCAGAGGCTGATGTCGCGATCTTCTTCAAAGAGGATGGACTGACCACCGCGCGCATCTCTGTGCGCACGAAGGGGGAGGGCCCCGACGCCACCGCCATCGTTGGCGCATTCGGTGGTGGCGGTCATGCGCGTGCCGCCGGAGCCACGATTGAGCGCCCCGTGAACGAGGCAGCCACTCTAGTCTTGGCGCGCGTGACGGAGCTTCGCGCGCACGCTGTAGCGGGCTGAGCGAATGGCGCGGCGACGGCCGAGCACTCCCGGCATTGACGGGGTCCTTCTCGTCGACAAGCCGAATGGTCCGACCAGCCACGACATCGTGGCTAAAATCCGCAGAATGGCTGGCCAACCCCGCATCGGCCATGGCGGCACACTCGATCCGTTCGCCACAGGCCTCTTGGTGCTCGTCCTTGGCCGCGCGACGCGCCTAGCGAGCCTGCATCTGGGCGGCGAGAAGCGCTACGAGGCGACCTTCTCGTTTGGCGGGGGGACCACAACCGATGATCTCGATGGCGAACGTCTGGACTTTGCTGGAGCACCCCCCTCGCAGGTTGCGATCAGTGCACTGCTGCCGCGCTTTCGGGGCACCTTAGAGCAGGTGCCGCCATCGCACTCCGCGAAGCGTACGGACGGCGTACGGGCCTATGAGCGAGCACGTGCAGGCGAGGTGGTTGAACTGGCGGCGCGTCCGATTGAGATCAAGCGGTTTGATGTTCTCGGCTGGGACGATTCGCACGCCGAGGAGCCGCTCATGCATGCACGGCTTGATGTGAGTTCCGGCACTTACATTCGCGCGATTGCACGCGACCTTGGCCGCGATGCAGGGAGTGGGGCACACCTCGTCGCGCTTCGTCGTGTGGGCTCTGGTGTCTTTGCAGTAGGGGAGGCGCACACCATGGAGCAGATCGCAGCCGCTGCGCTAGGCGGCGAACTTCGCGACCTGCTCTTGCCGCTCGACGCTGGACTCGACCACATTGCATCTACGGAGGTTGGCGAGAAGGGTGCGGCACTGCTGCGCGACGGCATTGCACTCCCGCTTGGCATGCTTGACAGTGCCGGCCAGCAGACGGCAGAGGGGAGCCCTCTACGGCTGCATGTGCATGGCGCGATCGCTGCGTTCGGTCGTCGCACGGCATTTGGCGCGCAACCTGAGCGCGTCTTCATTGAATCGAACGCACTGGTAGGGCAACGCCTGTGAGGCGAGTGCTTGGATGGGGCGAGCTGGCATCGGCGATGGCGGCAACGGAAGCCCCGCTTGGTTCAGTGCTGACGCTCGGAGTCTTTGATGGGCTGCACCGTGGCCATGTGCGCCTTCTCGCCGCCGCTGAGCGACTTGCCCGGGCGGCGGGGCTCAAGCGCGTGCATATCGGCTTCACGCCACACCCAGACCAGCTGATTCGGGGCGTAACCCCCCTTCAGCTCCTTGACGCGGGGGAGCTCGAGCTTCGTATGGCGGGGGCGGGTGTCGACCTCTGGTGCGATCTGCCTTTTACGCCAGAGACGCGCGACACCCCCTGGGAGAAATTCATCGAGCGTTTGGCTGAGGTGACGGCGGCGAAGGGGATCGTCCTCTCCCCAGAATCTGCCTTCGGGCAAAGCCGTCAGGGGACGCTGCCCAACGTTCGCGCCTGGGGTGCCGCCCACGGCCTGCAGGTCCATCCGGTAGCTGAGGCGACCGCTGGCGGAGCCCCCATCCGGAGCACCCGTATCCGGGTTGCCATCGCGGACGGGGACCTCACAGGGGCAGCTCGCCTGCTCGGTCGACCGTATGCCCTGGTCGGCGCCCTCAAGGGGGACCAGGTTCGCCTGCAGCCCTCCGTGGCGGCGGTACCACCACCAGGGGAGTACCGGGCTCGCGTTGGCGCGGCAGGACGCCCAGAGGGGCGGCTCCCCCTTGTGGGACGGCTCACCACCGTGCGCATCGGATCGGATGGGCTGACCGTCACCCTTCTATGTCCAGAGCAGGCAGATCGGCGCTTTGAGGGGGGGCCGATACGGGTCGCCCTGCTCGGTGGGAGCCTCTAAGCGTAGATTTGCTACCCTAAGGTCATCTAAGATGTGTTGAGGAGATGAGGGGTGCCCTTGGAGCACCTCCGATGTGAGGAGAACTACCACTTGCCACTAGACCAAGCAACAACCGCACGCATCGTTGCAGACAACGGGCGTCACGGTACTGACACCGGGTCCGCAGACGTTCAGATCGCACTCCTCACGGAGCGCATTCAGGGACTGACGGCGCACCTGCAAACCTTTAAGCAGGACAACCACTCGCGCCGCGGGCTCTTGAAGCTCGTCGGTCAGCGACGACGACTGCTGACATTCCTTAAGCGTGAAGATGCAGCGCGCTACGCCGCACTCTCCGAGAAGCTCGGACTTCGTCGCTAACCACCCCCCAGCCTTTGGCTGGGACTACATCGGCACGCTGACGGAAGAACCGCCAGCGGCCTGACAGGAGAACAGAATGAGCAACATCACCAGCGTATCCGCCGAGTTCGGCGGTCAGACCCTCACGATTGAGACAGGCCGAATGGCCCGCCTCGCCGGTGGCGCAGTCACCGTTCGCTACGGCGACACCGTGGTCCTTGGCACTGCAAACCGCAGCGAGCCACGACCAGGCCTCGACTTCTTCCCACTCACGATTGAATTCGAAGAGCGCATGTACGCCGCGGGGAAGATCCCAGGCGGATACATCAAGCGCGAAGGGCGAGCCTCTGAGAACGCAACGCTCTCCGCTCGTCTCACCGACCGACCAATTCGACCGCTCTTCCCAGAGGGGTACAAAGACGACGTTCAGGTTGTAATCACCGTGCTCAGCGCGGACCAGGAGAACGACCCAGACATTCTCGGAACGCTCGCCGCCTCTGCGGCGTTGACGATTTCCGAGATTCCATTCCTTGGGCCAATCGGTGCAGTCCGCGTCGGCATCGTGAACGGTGCCTTTGTCATCAACCCAACCTTCGATCAGCTCAAGGAGAGCGATCTCGATTTGGTGGTTTCAGGAACAGTCAGCGCGATCATGATGGTCGAGGCCGGCGCCAACCTGATCACCGAAGACAAGATGGCCGAGGCCATTGAGTTTGGTCACAACGCCATCAAGGCGCTCGTTGCCCTGCAGGAGGAGCTGCGCGCCAAGGTCGGCAAGGAGAAGCGCGTTCCATACATCGAGCCAAGCACCGACAGCGTGCTGGCGTTTGCTGAGGCAGCTGCAAATGGCGGCACCTTTGTGATCGTTGACACTGAGACGACCGGCCTTGATTCGAAGATTTCGGATCTGGTCGAAGTCGCTGCAGTGAAGATCAAGGGTGGCAAGATCACCGACCGCTGGAGCAGCTTTGTTGACGCCGGCAACGGCATCGTCGGCGCCCAGATGCACGGCATCACCAACAAAGACATTAAGGGTGGCCTGACGCCGAAGGCGGCAGCCGAGAAGATTGCTGAATTCGCCAAGGGCGCAATCCTTGTCGGACACAACCTAGGCTTTGACGTCGCCTTCCTCGACGAGGCACTCGGCAAGGGGCGCACCTTCGCGACCGAGCAGGGGAGCTACCTCGACACCTACGTCCTCTTCAAGGAGGCGTACCCAGAGAGCGAGTCGTTCAAGCTCGGAGATCTCGCACGCGTCTATGGCGCAGCGACAACTCCGAACCATCGAGCCGCTGCTGACGCTGAAGCAACAGCAGAGCTCTTGCTGATCCTCGCCAACGATCTCCCAAGTCGCCTCGCGGCGCTCAAGGAGGGGATTGCCGATTCGATCCGCGCTGCACGTAGCGGCAAGGGCGAGCCAAAGGCGATCTTTGAGGCGGCACGTCGCAAGGCGCGCGTGGGCAAGAACCTCTTCGGCTGGATGCACAAGAAGACAGCACGCAGCCTCACGATGAAGGAGGGGATCCGCCTCGACGGCCGTAAGGCTGATGAGATCCGCAAGATCTCGGTAGAGGTTGGTCTCCTTCCACGCGCACACGGTTCAGGCCTCTTCACCCGTGGTGAGACGCAGGCGTTGAGCGTGGCCACCCTTGGCCCAGTGGCACAGGGGCAGCGTCTCGACACGATCTCGCCGATCACCGAGAAGCGCTACATCCACCACTACAACATGCCGCCATACAGCACCGGCGAGAACAAGCCGATGCGTGGTCCAGGGCGACGCGAGATTGGGCACGGAGCCCTTGCTGAGCGCGCACTGATCCCAGTGCTCCCATCAATCGAGGAATTCCCATACGCCATCCGAGTCGTCTCGGAGTGCGTGACGTCCAACGGATCAACCTCAATGGCCTCAACCTGCGGCTCGAGCCTCTCACTCCTTGATGCCGGCGTGCCGCTCAAAGCGTCGGTCGCTGGTGCTGCGATGGGCCTGATGTCGGAGCCAGATGGTGAGTTCATCGTCCTCACCGACATCCTCGGCAAAGAGGATGCCTTCGGCGACATGGACTTCAAGGTGACGGGGACCCGCACAGGGATCACCGCCTTGCAGATGGACATCAAGGTGCAGGGGATTAACGGAGCGATCATTCGCACCGGCCTCAAGGATGCGCTCGCTGCGCGCCTCGAGATCCTCGACAAGATGGACGCGATCATCAGCACCGCTCGACCAGAGCTCTCTGATTTCGCTCCACGCATCACCACGATCAAGATTAATCCAGAGAAGATCCGCGACATCATTGGTAAGGGTGGCGCGGTCATCCGCAAGTTGCAGGATGACTTCCAGGTCAATATCAACGTGCAGGACGACGGCACCGTGCAGATCGCTTCGGCTGACCCAGAGCGCACCAAGGGCGTCCTTGATGCGATCAACGGGATCACCAAAGAGGTCGAGCTCGGCGCGCTCTACATGGGCAAGGTCACGCGCATTATGGGCTTCGGCTGCTTCGTCGAGATCCTTCCAGGTAAGGAAGGCCTCGTACGTATCGGCGAGCTCGCTGATTATCGCGTGAACACCGTCGAGGATGAGGTCGCCGTGGGCGACGAGATCATGGTTGTGGTCACCGAAGTCGACCGCCAGGGTCGCGTCAACCTGTCGCGCCGCGCCGCCATGCAGCGTCACAAGGCCGCACCTCAGGAGTAACCGTGCTCCTAAACGCTAGGAATTCAACTGAGGACTTGCGGTTAATCCGCAGGTCCTCAGTCGTATACTGGGCAGCATGAGCAACGTGTCAAACCCAGAGGGCTACGTCGTCGCCGTGCTTGGCGCCACCGGCCTCGTTGGGCAAACCATGATTTCGGTACTTGAAGAGCGCAACTTTCCTGTGCGCACGCTCATTCCATTGGCGGCGACAAGCGGTGGTCGAACGGTGAGCTTTCGGGGCGCTGACATCCCTGTGCGGCAGGTTGTTCCTGAATCCTTCGCAGGCGTAGATATCGCGCTCTTTAGTGCGGGTGGAGCCGCGAGCCTGACGTATGCGCCAGAGGCGGCGGCACGAGGCTGCGTTGTTGTCGACAATTCCAGCGCCTGGCGGATGGATCCGAGTGTTCCGCTGGTTGTGTCCCAGGTGAACCCTGCGGCACTCAGCACCCACAACGGCATCATTGCCAATCCAAACTGCTCGACGATGCAACTTGCACCGCTACTCAAGGCGCTCTCTGATGCGGCCGGACTGCAGCGAGTCGTTGTTGCCACCTATCAGGCAGTCTCAGGAGCGGGCGCAAAGGCCATCGCGGATCTTGTCCAGCAACGCGCCACCGTGGTGAACGGCGGCGTACCCGCCTCAACGATCTACCCACACGCCGTAGTGGCGAGTCCCATCCCAGCCATTGATCTATTCCTCCCCGACGGCTCAACCAAAGAGGAGGCGAAGGTCGTGAACGAGAGCAGGAAGATCCTCGACCTCCCGGGCCTACGTATCTCTGCAACCGCTGTTCGTGTGCCAGTCGACCGGAGTCACTCCGAGGCGGTGCATGTTGAGCTAGCCCGGGCGCTCAGTCCCGACCAGGCTCGCGCCGCATTTGCTGCACTGCAGGGGGTGACGGTTGTTGATGACCCTGCGAGCAACTCTTACCCACTGGCGGCAGATGCGGCCGGCAGCGACGAGATCTATGTTGGGCGCGTTCGCACCGACGCCAGCGTTGAGCATGGGATTGCCTTCTGGGTGGTGAGCGACAACGTGCGCAAGGGCGCCGCAACGAACGCCGTGCAGCTTGCTGAACTCTTGGTCAGCATGAACCTGGTCTATGGAGCGAACCACGACGCCTGATAGGGTCGCCCTCGAGCTCGCCTCGGTAGCCCGTGACGCCTCCACCTGCACGGCGTGCGGGCTCTCGGCGACGAGAACACAGGCGGTCCCTGGTGAGGGGAGCCCTACAGCAGCGTTAGTCTTTGTCGGGGAGGCTCCTGGGGCACGAGAGGACGTAGCCGGCCGCCCATTTGTGGGTGCCGCTGGCCGCCTTCTGGACGACCTGCTGGCCTCCATCGGCCTCCGGCGCGAGGAGGTCTTCATCCTGAATACGGTGAAGTGTCGACCACCAGAGAACCGCAACCCACAACGATCTGAGATCGAGGCATGCGCGCCACTCCTCTCACGGCAACTGCAAGCGCTGCAGCCGCGGGTCATCGCCACCCTTGGGAGGCACGCTCTTGCTGTCTTTGCGCCCAACGCGAAGATTGCAGAGGTGCATGGACGTCCGTACACACAGACAGAGGGTGGCCAACAGGGAGGTGCCGTGCTCTTCCCCCTGTATCACCCTGCAGCGGCACTGCACAACGGGAGTTTGCGACCAACCCTGGAGCGCGATATGGCGGCTTTGCGGGAGCACTTCAACGCGGATGCTCGCGAAGGGGCGGGGGAGGCTACCCTACGCGAGGTGGATTCGGTGCCGACTCGGCCCCGTCCCAGGACGCAAGGGGAGGCTGAATGACCCAACGCCCGCAACCAGCACGCCGACCAGCTGAGGCGAGGCGTCCCCAGGAGACCCGCCGCCCCCATAAGGCGGCTGCGAGCGGACCAGCACTTCGCCTGATCCCGCTCGGCGGCATGGGGGAGATTGGGAAGAACCTCTACCTCTACGAGTATGAGGGCACCATCATCCTCGTCGATTGCGGCCTCGCCTTCCCCGACGAGACCACCCTTGGCGTCGACATCATCATTCCTGACATTAGCTACCTGCGCGCACGCCGCAGCGCCGTGAAGGCGGTCCTCATCACCCACGGGCACGAGGATCACGTCGGTGCGCTCCCGCACATCCTCCCCGAACTCCCTGGAGTGCCGGTCTACGCCAGCACCCTTGCACGCGGACTCCTCGCCAACAAGCTGAAGGAGTTCAAGGTCACCGCAAACCCGTTGCGCCCGCTCGATCCGGGCGGTCGACTTGCGGTTGGACCGTTCACGATCGAACCCTTCCGCGTCGGCCACTCCATCCCAGACGCCATGGGCTACGCAATCCATTCACCTGTTGGAACGGTGATCCACACCGGCGACTTCAAATTTGACCAGACTCCAGCCGATGGCAAGACGGTAGACTTCGCCATGCTGGCAAAGTTCGGCGCACAGGGGGTGCTTGCACTGGTGTCGGATAGCACGCGCGCTGAAGCACCCGGGTACACGCCAAGTGAGCAGGTCGTTGGCCAAGCGTTCAAAGGGATCATTAGCAGCGCACCTGGCCGAGTGATCATCGCAACCTTCGCCTCGAACATTGCACGTATCCAGCAGGTGCTTGACGCAGCAGCGGAGTTCCATCGCAAGGTCGCCGTCGTCGGACGCTCAATGGAGCAGAACGTCAAGATCGCACGCGACCTTGGCTATCTAAAATTCCCGACCCCACTCCTTGCCAAAGAGGAGATTGCGCGCCGAACGAAGGAGCCGCTCGTGATCGCCACCACCGGCGCGCAGGGCGAGCCGATGGCCGGACTCGCGAAGATGGCGAACGGAGAGCATCGCAACGTGGAGATTCAGAACGGCGATACCGTCATTGTCTCCGCATCACCGATTCCAGGCAACGAAGAGGCGGTCGGTCGAACGATTGACAACCTCTTCAGGTCCGGCGCCAACGTCATCTATCACTCCATCGCACAGGTGCACGTCTCAGGTCACGCCTCGCAAGAGGAGCTGAAGATGATGCTCGCACTCACCAAGCCGAAATACTTCGTGCCGATGCACGGTGATATGCGCATGCAGGTAGCCCACGGGCGACTTGCAACACAAATGGGGGTACCACCAACCGCGGTATTCATCATCGATAACGGCACGCCGGTCGAGTTCTCTGCAGACGGCAGTGCGCGACGTGGCAAACCGGTTGAACATGGCTCTGTCTTTGTTGATGGTTCGTCGGTGGGCGAGATCAGCGAAATCGTCCTCCGCGATCGACGGACCCTTGCTGACGATGGCATCGTTGTCGTAATCGCAACGATCGATGCACGTACCGGTAGGCCTGTCGGTCGCCCGGCACTCGTCACCCGCGGATTCCTCAACGGTGATGAGGACAACAAGCTCGTTGAAGAGGCGATCACGATCGCCCTGAAGGCAATCCAGCACAAGGGCGACCGTGGGGCAGAGGTGGGACTGATCAAGGCGCAGCTGAGTGAATCGGTATCGCGATTCCTTGGTAAGGAGACTCGACGTCGCCCACTCGTGGTTCCTGTGGTGGTTGAGGTTTAAGCGATGGCAAAACGGGGAGGGGAGGGCACAGGGCGCGCGGCTCGCCGAGGCCCGCTGGCATCACGCTCAGCACTCCGCACGCTAAGCTCACTCGCCTTTGCTGTCACTGGCGTCATCTTTGCTGTCGGCCTGATACTTCCCGGACGTGGGGCTCTCGCCGACGTGTTGCGCGACGTGCTTGCGCCATGGTTTGGCGCGGGGCGCTGGCTGGTCCCAGTACTGCTCATAGGCTTCGCCGTCTGGATCGAACGCCGTGCCGCCACCGCTTCACGAGTCCCTCTGCGCATTGCCCTGTCGCTCCTTGCCCTTGTCGGGCTGCTCGCGCTCGTTGAGATCGTCTTCCCAACCCACGGCGGCCGCATCGGAAGCATCGCTGGCGGCGGCGCTGCGAGCCTACTCACCGGCATCGGTGCCTTCGCAGCATGGGCCGGGATCCTGATCAGCGTTGGGCTAGTCCTGGCTGAATCTACGGTGCGGAAGCTCTTCGCCACCCTCTTTGCGGGGGCGAAGGTGGGGGCGGAGGTGCTGGGCGAAGGGGTTGAGAAACTTGCCGCGGAACGCGAGCGCATCATGCAGGAGCGTGAGGCTGCCCGTGCCTCTGAAGCTGCTCGAGTTCGTGCTGAGGTGGCGAGTCAACCAGTGATTGACGCTGCGACCGTTACGGTCACTACTGCACCCGTATTAGCCACAGAAACCACTGCCGAAGCAGACGATGCAAACGTACGCGCTGGTGCCCCCGCACGCGGACTCGGGGGCGGCGCTGCAAGCGGAAGCGCAGCACCTGCTGCCAGGACTAGAGCGAATGGTGCAGTCTCGTGGCAACTACCCTCCACGGGCCTTTTGGATGCTCCAGGAAAGTCCGTCAGCCCAAACGCAAGCATCCATCAGACGAACGCCGCGATCATCGTGCAGAAGCTGCGAGATCTTGGGATTGAGATCACCTCCGTCACGGCCAATCCAGGGCCGGTTGTGACTCAGTACGAGTTGACACCTGCACCAAATGTGCGGATAAGCCGCATCGAAGGCCTTGGCGATGACCTGGCAATGGCGTTGAGCGCTCGCTCAATCCGCATTGAAGCACCGATCCCCGGCAAGGCTGTTGTTGGCATTGAGATCCCGAATCACGAAGCAGAGGCGATTCGCTTCAAGCCACTACTTACGCCGACTGACAAGGCGGGTGCATGGACACCGAGCCAGGCCATCCCGTTTGCTCTCGGCAAGGATGTTGGTGGAGTGCCACAGATCCGAGACCTTGCCAGCATGCCGCACCTCTTGATTGCAGGAGCGACGGGCTCAGGGAAAAGCGTCATGGTCAACGCCATCATCGCCTCATTCCTCTTTGCCCGTACTCCGCAAGAGCTACGCATGATCTTGGTCGACCCGAAGCGCGTTGAGCTTTCGGGCTACAACGGCCTACCGCACCTACTTGTTCCCGTGATCACCGAATCACATAAAGCAGCTTCTGCCCTGAAATGGGCAGTCCTCGAGATGGAGAATCGCTACCGCATGTTCGCAAGCGCCGGCGCACGAAATCTTGAGGGTTATAACTCCAGCCGTGAGGATTTCAACGATCGGATGTTCTCTATCGTGATCATCATTGACGAGTTGGCCGACCTGATGATGCAGGATGGCCGAGAGACGGAAGAGGCAATCGTGCGGATCGCGCAGAAGGCCCGTGCCACTGGCATCCATCTGATCCTTGCCACACAGCGCCCGTCGGTCAACGTGGTCACAGGGCTGATCAAGGCAAACATTCCGAGCCGAGTCGCCTTCTCCATGGCGAGCCAGATCGATTCGCGAACGGTGCTTGATGCTCCGGGCGCCGAAGATCTGATCGGCCGCGGTGACATGCTCTTCCAGCCATCTGATGCCCCAAAGCCCACGCGTATGCAGGGAGTTTTCGTCTCAGATCGCGAGATCAACGCCGTGGTTACCCATTGGCGCGATCAAGGGCTGCCAGATTACCAACTGGGCATCGTCGCTTCCGCCGAGCGAAGTGGCGGCGGAGGGACGGATCGTGGACGCGACGACGAGCCGGCAGACAGACTCTTCGATGAGGCGGTGCAGGTTGTTGCCGAACACGACCGCGCCTCTGCTTCGCTGCTGCAGCGCCGTCTGCGTATTGGCTACGCGCGAGCCGCTCGAATCATCGACCAGCTCGAAGAGAAGGGCTATATCGGATCGTTCGATGGTTCGACCGCCCGGGTAGTGAATCGCGACAAGATCGCCGCTGAGGCAAATAGTGCCGCCAATAAGGGCGAGGCCGCGGTGAACGCAGCGGGGGAGCTAGGGGAGGAGTCTTAAGCGATGAGCGATCCGATCCACCTCAGCCCCCAAGCCACAGGCCTAAACGAAGAGGGAGCACCACAAGCCCCAAAGATTGGTGATCGGCTGCGCCAGGCTCGCGAACGGCGTGGCGTGAGCATCGCTGAGGCGTCTGCCACGCTAAAGATTCGTGCCCCAATTCTGGATGCCTTTGAACGTGAGGACCACAGTCAGCTTCCGCCACGCGTCTACGCACTCGGGCAACTTCGTACCTACGCTGCCTACCTCGGACTTGACCCGGCCACGGTCGCAGCGGGGTGGCAGGGGGCCCCAACCCCTGAAGGAGCACCCGCCCCGACACCATCGCAAGGAGCAACATCGGCAATGGGTCGCCTCGTCGCACTGCGCCCAGGCGTCATCCGCTCGACGCGAGGGGTGCTGGCGATGGGCGGGCTAGGGCTCGCGGTGCTAGTGATCAGCGGGTTTATGGTGCTGCAGCTCCTCCGATTTATCTTGCCGCCCTCCATCGCCATTACCTATCCGGTCGAAGCGCTCAGCAACCTTAAAGCAGGGACGCTCTCGTACGAAATCAGGGGGACTGCCGATGCGCGCGCCAGCATCGTGATTGACACGAGCGCTGGGGCGCAGCTGACAACTGAGGCTGACGAGAGTGGCCTCTGGAGCCTTCTTGTTCCACTTGGCACCGGGCGCACGGAGGTCGTGGCGCACGCGGCTAGGCCGGGCACTGGCGGTGAGTCCAGCACCACAGCGGAGCGAGTGTTCGTGGTCGCCCTTCCCGATAAGGTCGCCCCCGAAGTCATCGTGACGCAACCCTCCACCAATCTCGCTGTTGAAAACGGCGACGTGCCGATCTTGCTCCTCACGGCCCCAAACTCCGAGGTTTCGATCACGGCAACAGATACCTCAGGGGGGCTTATCGCCGCAACGATTACGAGTGACGCGAGTGGGACGGCCACTGGCGGCATCTCCCTCCCAGCGGGGCGCTGGACTTTGAGCTTCAGCGTCACCGCCGCCGACGGTGCGCTCGGCCAGGCTACTCGCACGGTGGACGTCTCCTTCCGTGGCGTCATGGTGAGCGTCACTGGCGGCGCCTCCTCAACCTGGATCCGCGTATGGATTGATGGCCAACTAGACCCGGCGATTGGCGTTTCGGGGAAGACCATCGCCCCCGGTACGCGGTTAATCTTTACGGGAGAGAAGCGAATTGACATCCGTAGCGGCGATTCCTCTGTCCTACTTATCGTCCTCAACGGGCGTACCATAAGCGGGCTTGGGAGCGGCACCGGAGCCGAAACCTATGCCTTCCTCAGTACGGGGAAGGTCGAGAAATCATCAAGGAGGTAGTGCATGCCAGCCGACAATTCGTTTGACGTCGTCTCGGAATATGACGAGCAGGAGCTCACGAACGCCCTCGACCAGACGCGGCGTGAGGTTGCCACGCGATACGATTTTCGCGATGCCACCGCCGAAATCAAGGAGGAGAAGGGGGAGCTGATCATCCGCGTCGACGGCGACCTACGCCTGAAGGCGCTGCGTGACATCCTCGAATCAAAGTCTGTGAAGCGCGGCATCGACCTTCGAACCTACGACTGGGGGAAGGCAGAGGCGGCAGGCGGAGATACGCTTCGCGTGCACGTCAAGCTGCGCAAGGGCCTCGACGATGTCGCTGCGAAGAAGATCGCCAAATTCATTCGTGACACGTTCCCAAAGGTAAAGACCCAGATCCAAGGTGAGGCGGTGCGTGTCACCGGAAAGTCACGCGACGAGCTGCAAGAGGTGATGACGAGCCTCAAGGACCTCGATGTTGAGCGGCCGCTGCAGTTTGAGAACTATCGGTAACTTGTGACCCGCTCAATTAGTGATATCGCTGCTGGGTTAGAGCCCTCCCGTGGAGGGGCGCCACTCCATCCTGGATCGCGCCTCCATATCATTGGGGTTGGCGGTACCGCCGCACTTGCGGCGGCGCTGCACGCTAGGGCGCTCGGGTTGAGCGTTTCGGGGTACGACCAAGCCCTGGCAGGGGAGTCGGCGACGATCCTATCGCACGCCGGAATTCCCGTCGGCTCCGCAGGAAGTCCTGAGGTGCTGCAGGCCTGTACGGCGCTCAACGCCGAGAGCGCGGTCGCGATCTCAAAGGCAATTACCAGCACGCAGCCGAATCATCCTGAGGTGCTGCTCGCACGAGCAGCTGGCGCACATGCGGTCTCCGTGCAGCAGGTGATCGCTGACGCCGCTGCGACACGCGGTGGGCTCATGATTGGCGTTGCCGGAACGCACGGCAAGACGACCTCCACTGGATGGGTTCTCGATGCGCTGGTCCGCTCTGGTCTTGACCCATCGGCCTTTGTCGGCGGCCCACTCGGCGTGGAGCTTGGCACACCTACCGGCTCGCCCGTACATATCGGTGCCGACCCTGGCTTTGTCGTAGAGGCTGACGAGTACGGCGGCAACTTCGACACCTACAACGCTGATCGCGCACTGGTTCTCAATGTGGATTGGGATCATCCCGACATCTTTGCCGACCGTCGTGCCGCCGTAGAGACGTTTGCACGTTGGGCGACCTATCCGGCCGAGAGAGGCGCCGTGTTCCTCAACAGTGGAGACCAGGGTGGCGCTGAACTCGCCGCGCTCCTCGCTGCTGGAGGGCATCGCCACATCTACACCCTCTCAACTTCAACGACAGCTAGTGCGCAAGAGACCGATCTGATCGCGGCGGTAACGTCACGCGGGGAGGCGGTCTTCTCAATCACCGTAAGACACCTCTCGGACCGCGCCGCCCTCGCAGCTCCAGCACTTCGCGATCTTCTCAATTGTGAGTTGCCGATCGGGCTCCTTGGCGCACACAACGCGTCAAATGGCCTTGGCGTTGCCGCGCTTGTAGCCAGTGCGGGCGGCAGCGCCGATGGGATTGCGCGCTCACTCGCCACCTTTGGAGGTGTAGGTCGCCGCATGGAGGTGCGCTATGACCACGGTTCGATCACTGTCCTCGACGACTACGGCCATCATCCAACCGCAATTGACGCCACGCTGGAAACGGTCCGTCAGCGATATCCAGGTCGCACGCTCGTTCTCGCTATTGAGCCGCTCACCTACCACCGCACCACTGCACTCCTTGAGGGCCTCGCGCAGTCGTGCAGCGCTGCAGACCGAGTTGTTGTCGCAGAGATCTTCGCCGTGCGTGACCTCGATACGACCAGCGTTTCGGCCTCCGATCTTGCCGAACGGATCGCGGCCATGGGCACGCCAGCGATAGCACCCGGAACCGTAGTCGAAGCTGCTGCAGCCCTACTCCCGAGCATTACATCCGAGACGGTGGTCTTGGTGATGGGCGGTGGGCGATCGACTGAGCTTGCTGCGGCACTGGCCCGAGGACTCGCAGCCGCCTCGTAGCGAGTGTGTCGCGAGAGGAGGGGAGGGGGCTAGGCTCCGTCTGGTGAGCCGGCGGCAGCATCGGGTCCTGGCGGCGGTTGTGTCGCAGCCGCGGCGGCGAGCGCCTTCGCCTGTTCGCTCTCGGGTCGCGAGAAGAGAGGGTGGCCATCGGAGGTCAAACAGCGCCCCGTTGCCAGATCCCATTGCCACCCATGAATGCTGCAGGTCAGCGTTTCGCCATCCGTGGTTCCGAAGCGGGTGAGGTCGGCCTTCATATGAGGACAGCGACGCTGGATCTGCCAACCGGCCAGATCGAACGTCCCCTCGGTTGGGCCATTCTCGGCATAGAAGCCCTCGGCGTACTGGATCCTTGCCGTGGAGAGGCACTTGAACCAGGTGTAGACGTAGTCGTTATAGGCGCCTTTACGCCACGCTGAGAAGCGCAACGAAAGGAAGAGGCTGTTGACCCAGTCATCCGTGCGGGTGCGCACCAGGTGATCCAAGAGGTAGCGGGGGATCGTGAACCGGAAGTCCACCTCTCGACCATCGTCGGCAACGACCGACCGCTCGGGGAAGTCGAGGATGATCGCCTCGTCGTCCGTCTGGATCTTGATCGCAGTGCCGATGCCGTCGCAGACACGCGGGCCGAGCGCCATGAGCGGCTCCAGCCAGGCGCTCAGCTCTGGTACCAAGTTGCTCCGGGGTCCGATCCACGATGCCTTCTCGGCTGCAATGACAGGGGCCATGTCGGCTGCGTATCTGCGCAAATACACCTCTTTATCTGCAAAGACATCTTGCACAGACAGATCACCTTGTAGGTGTTGCACGTCGAAAACGCCATCAGCGTTGAACTGGCCAACGCTCCCTGGGAGCATGAGAACGGCCGCTTGGCCCTCAGCCTGCAGGCGCTCAACCATGAAGCGCTGGTCGGGGAAGATCGAATCCTCAGCGTCGTGCACGTCATTCCAGCGGAAGAGTTCGTCATCGAGGAAGCAGGGGGGTCCCGCAGAGGGGATCACCACACGGGGCGAGATGATCTCGGCGTAGCGGGCGGCTCGCGTGAACTGCGCGGCACGTTTCTTCTTCGCGAGGGCCTCAGCCGCCTTCGCCGGCATGTCGTAGACCATTGGGTACCAGATCGCACCGCTGAACTGCAGCAGGCAGATGTCGATCGCTCCCTGCACGAGGAGGCGGTCGGGGTCTGTAGGGCGGCTGTCATTGAGGTTGAGGAGTCGCTCTACGCCGTCGTCGATAAGGAGCGCGGAATCACCAATTGGGCCATCTGTCGGAGCTGTGAGGGCCTCTACGACGATGCTGAGACCGCCGTGCTGCACAGGGACGCCCGACGTAGTCTCGATGAACTGGTGGAATCCAAGCCCCTGGAGAGCCTCCTTGAGCTCTGGGAGTGGGTAGGCGGGGAGAATGACCACCGCGTCCTTGTTGCAGTAGGCCCTCAGCCACTCAGGGTCGAAGTGATCCCGATGCAGGTGGCTGATGTAGAGGTAATCGGTAGCTCCGAGGGCGAAGTGGTCGAGCTTGTCGTTTCGGGGGTACGGGAACCAGCCGGCGTAATACGCCGGATTGAACCAGGGGTCGCACAGGATCGAGCCGTGCGTGGTGTGGATCTTAACTCCGGCCTGGGCGATGAACTCAATCCGCATGGGTGGAGGATAGCGAGGTTCCGTGCTCGACGCCCAGCCTGCTTCGTCACATAACTTTCATTATCGGAACCAAGATAGGGAGAGCCGCAGCACGGAGCCGCCTCCTGTAACTGTCCCCTCTGGCAGGTAAGCCGGGTGAACTCTTGGCTTAGAGCAGCTTCGCTGTCGTGTTGCGCTTCAGCCGTTTCAGTTCGCTGGCCAGCTCGGCGGTGGCAAAACCTGTGACATGGAGAGCATCTTCGTCGTAGGCCACCTGGATGCCGCCCCGGGCGCGAATCGCCTCAACCTCCCCCACCGCTGTGTATGGGAGTCGGAGGTCGACTGGGGTCCCTTGGCGCTGTAGCGCCTCTTCGAGGGCGCTGCGGAGCGGGCCAAGGCCGAGCCCCGTCGCCGCCGAAACGCCAAGCGCCGCGGAGTCAATTTCGCGCGCGTGCATCTGCGCCGCGTCGATCTTGTTGGCGGCAATGATGCGGGGCTTCTCAGCGGCGCCAAGTTCGTCGAGCACAGCCTGCACCGTGGCGCGGTGCTCCAGGGCGTGATGGTCCGAGGCGTCGACAACTTCGAGTAGTAGATCTGCACGGGAGACCTCTTCCAGGGTGGCGCGGAATGCGTCGACCAACTGGTGCGGCAGTTTATGGATGAACCCCACGGTGTCCGTGACGATCGCATGAAGGCCGCCTGGTAGCCGAATCCTACGGCTGGTTGGATCAAGGGTGGCAAAGAGGCGATCCTCGGCCAGCACCACGCTGCTCCCGACCAGGCTGTTGAGGAGCGTCGACTTACCTGCGTTCGTGTAGCCAACGATGGCGACGGTCGGCTCACCGCGTGTCGTGCGGCTCTTCGCGCCCGTCTCGCGGCTGCGACGCACCTGGTCGACGCGCGCTTTCATCACGGAGATGCGATCGCGAATCAGGCGGCGGTCGGTCTCGAGCTGAGACTCACCGGGGCCGCGGGTGCCGATGCCGCCTCCCGTACGTGAAAGGTGCGTCCACAGCTTTGTCAGTCGCGGCAGCTGATACTCCAGTTGTGCCAGCTCCACCTGTAGGCGACCCTCGCGTGTTCTGGCGTGCAAGGCGAAGATGTCAAGGATCAGTCGGCTGCGGTCAATGACCTTCACCCCGAGCACCTCCTCAAGGCCACGCTGCTGTGTAGGCGAGAGCTCGTCATCGGCGATCAGCACGGTGAAGCCCGTCTCGACCTTGGCGGCAAGCAGCTCGTTCGCCTTACCAGCGCCGATATAGGTGTCAGGGTCGGGGTGTCGTCGTTGCTGCCATTCGGCGCCAACAACCTCAGCCCCCGCAGTGCGAGCGAGGCTCGCTAGCTCTTGAAGGCTATCTTCGGCCGGCCAACCAGCATCACTACCGGTGTCCACTGCGATGAGAAAGGCTCGCTCTGGCGCGGGCGTCAGGTCAATCGGCGCGCTTCTCTTCGTCACTGTCCCTCTAGCGTACCGCGATCCGCAGCGCGTGCGGAAGGAGGATCTGGGCAATTTCGTCTGCTGGGCGTCCATCGGTTGGGATCGTTTCGGCTAGATTCTCACCGCGGTACCAGGTGCGCTGTCGGCGGGCATAGGCCCACGTTCGTGTTGCTGCGGTGCCAATGGCACGTTCGCGATCCATCGTCTGGTCGAGATATGACTGTGCTTCTCGGTAGCCAATGCCGGAGAGTGCAGGAGTTTCGGCCGGGAGACGCGCAGCAAGCTGCTCGGTCTCCTGTACGAGGCCGCCATCAAACTGTGCCCGAACACGCGCTACAATGGCGGCGCGGTGTCGCTCGAAGTCGTTGTCATCAATCTGCACGTACGCCGTTGGAGCTGCCCACGGATTCTCCTCTTCGGCGAGCGGATCCCCGCCGAGGCGCACGATCTCCAGCGTTCGAATTAGACGTCGAGAACTCGCGGTCGCAACGGCATCTGCCGCCGCTGGATTCCGCTCACGGAGCTCCTTGTCGAGCGGTTCACGGCCCACATTTGAGAATTGCAGTTCAAGCTGTTCACGAATCAGGGGATTGCTTGGACGCGCTCCGCCCGAGAGGAAACCCTTCAGCAGGCCACGCTGATAGAGGCCGGTACCGCCCACCACGATGGCTATCCCCCCGCCCCCGCCCACCTCGGCGTGGCCCGCGATAGCGGCGCGTGCCGCGTCAAGCCAGTCGTACAGGGTGAAGGCATCGCTCGCCTCAGCAATATCAATGCAGGCATGCGGACGAGCGGCACGAATTTCGGTGCTGATCTTGTCAGTTCCGATGTCAAAGCCGCGAAACACTTGGCGTGAATCTGCCGAAATCAGGATTGAACTCACCCCTGCAGCGTCGAGGGCGTTGGCCAGCGCAATGGCGGCGGCGCTCTTCCCTACCGAGGTAGGACCACCGATCGCGAGAATCGGTAGGGTCGGCATGCTATCGGGCGTAATCAACCGCCCGCGTCTCTCGGATCACCGTTACGCGAATCTGACCCGGATAAGCAAGCTGCTCTTCGATGCGCTTGACCACCTCGTGGGCAATCGTGCGCGCCTCTTCATCGCTGACCTGATCAGGGCGAACCAAGATGCGTACCTCTCGGCCAGCCTGCACGGCATAGACTTTCTCAACGCCGTCGAATCCGAGTGCGATCTGCTGTAGGTCTTCAAGGCGGCGGAGATGGGCCTCGCCTTGATCGCCACGTGCGCCAGGTCGTGCGGCGCTGATCGCATCCGCCACCTGCACAATCGGGGCCTCACGCGCGGTGCACTCCACCTCCTGATGGTGCGCAGCAATCGAATTGACGATCCCCTCTGGCATACCATGACGACGCGCCAGGTCGGCGCCGATCGCAGCGTGCGTGCCTTCAATCTCGTGGTCAAGCGCCTTGCCAATGTCATGAAGGAGGCCACCAACCTTTGCTGCGCGAATATCCATGCCGAGCTCGCCAGCAACGGCGCCTGCAACCTGCGCAGTTTCAATTGAGTGCAGCAAGACGTTCTGACCGAACGAGGTGCGCCACGCTAACCGACCTAAGATGCGCAATAGTTCTGTCGGAACACCGGTCACACCAACCTTGAGTGCGGCGGCTTCGCCGTTCTTCAGCGAGTCGGCATCAACCTCACCCTGGGCCTTCGCAACGATCTCTTCGATGCGAATCGGATGAATTCGACCATCCTGCATGAGGCGCTCAAGGGCAACGCGTGCCACTTGGCGACGAACTGGGTCAAATGACGAAAGCGTCACCTGCAGCGGGGTCTCATCGATGAGAAGTTCCACGCCAGTCGCCGCTTCAAGGGCGCGAATGTTGCGCCCCTCGCGACCGATCAGTCGGCCCTTCATCTCGTCGCTCGTGAGCTTCACGTGGGTCACGGAGTGCTCAGCACTGTGGTCCGCTGCAACGCGCTGCATCGCCGTCAGGATCATGTCGCGTGCTCGGTCGGCCGCATCTTCTTGGGCACGTCGCTCCAGGGTTGCCTGCAGTCGCTTCGCCTCGCGCTCAGCCTCTTCGGTGAAGCGCGAGAGAACTTCGGTCCGAGCGGCCTCGGGGTCGAGCCCGGCGACCTCTGCAAGGCGCGTATTGACGTTTGCGCGGGCCACATCAAGGGCAACAGACTCATCAACGAGGGTGCGCTCGCGCTCAGCGATCGCGACCTCTCGACCGGCAAAAAAGCTCTCGCGCTCACCAAGGGTGACTTCGCGAAGGCGAAGGCGCTCACCCTCTGCTGTCGCCGCCTCACGGTCGGCCTGTTGGGCGAGTTCGGCCTCAGCTCGCAGGCGTGAGATCTCTCCCTTGGCGCCGATCACCAGGGAGCTCTGCTGCTGACGCGCCTCTTCGAGGATGGCGGCAGCTCGTCGGTTTGCGGCACGGATGGCGGCGGCGGCGATCACGCTTCGTAGCGCGAGCCCGGCTCCTACGCCGAATAGGGCGAACAACACGGGGGCGATCCCGTTCAATTCAGGCATAACGCTCTCCTGCCAGGCTGGCCCCGCGGCCTGGCTCGCGGTAAATAGGTCAAATGCCCAGCGAAAGGCTGGAGAGGAGAGGCTACGCCTACCCGCCAGATCGGTCAAACGCCCGGGGCGCTGAGCGTGGCGGGCTACTCCTCTTCGGTGCCCCCCTCGGTCACTGGGGTCCGGGTTTCAGACTCGACACGCTCCCGGGCGAGGCGCCAAGAGAGGGCGCTCGGGAAACCCCGTCGGGCAAGCCCCTGGGCCAGTCGCTGGACCTCGGCGCGGGCATCGCCGCCACGTAGGCGCAACTTGGCCAGGGCGGCGCGTGCGGCGCGCTCCTCGGCCCCCTCCGCGTGCTCGTCAACGACGCGCAGAGTCGCCCCCCAGACCTGCTCCGTACTCTGCGCCTCCCCCGCTGCGCGCTGTGCCAAGAGTCGCTGCGCGAGCTCGTCGTCAATGCCGCGTCTTTTCAGTTCCTGCAAGAGCGCACGATCACCACGCTGTCGCGATCGGTCACGCGAATCGAGAAGCGCCTGCCCGAACCGCTCGTCATCAACCAGGCCGATCTCGACGAGACGGGCAACTGCTGTGCGCACATGTTCTTCCGGGTATCCGGCGGCGATCAGGCGCTCCTCAAGACTCTTGCACGAGCGCGGTGCGCCGCTGAGCGAGCGTGCAGCTGCCTCCAATACATCGGAGGCCTCTGCCGCTGCTCGGCGGGCTTTCTGCGCTTCAGGGTCGCGGCGACGCGCCACGACGCACCGTTACTCCGCTTCGGGAGCGACGGCGGCGGGAATCTCAAGCGTTGTGGAGACTGCGCGAAGCTTCGCGTCGATCTCGGCAGCAACTTCAGGATTCGCCTTAAGGAACTCCTTTGACTGCTCTCGGCCTTGACCGAGGCGCACGTCGCCATAGTTAAACCAGGCGCCAGTCTTGGAGATCACATCGGCTGCAACGCCAACGTCAAGCAGGCCGCCCGCCATGCTGATCCCTTCGCCGTACATGATGTCGAACTCGGCAATGCGGAATGGCGCGGCCACCTTGTTCTTCACCACCTTCACGCGTACGCGAGAACCGACGGCCTCCGTGGCGTTCTTGATCGTTTCGATTCGTCGAATATCGAGGCGAACCGACGCGTAGAACTTCAGCGCACGACCGCCTGGGGTCGTCTCTGGGCTGCCGTACATGACGCCGATCTTCTCGCGCAGCTGGTTCGTGAAGAGCAGCACCGTGTTGGAACGGGCCACTGCACCGGTCAGCTTGCGGAGCGCTTGGCTCATGAGGCGTGCCTGAATACCGACAAACGAGTCACCCATCTCGCCTTCGATTTCAGCGCGTGGCACGAGTGCCGCGACTGAGTCGATGACAACGATGTCAACGCCGCCCGAACGGATCAGGGTTTCTGCAATCTCAAGTGCCTGCTCGCCGGTATCTGGCTGGCTGACAAGCAGCTCGTTCACGTTGACGCCAGTCTGTGCGGCATACGCTGAATCGAGCGCATGCTCGACGTCAATGAATGCGGCCACACCGCCGCGGCGCTGTGCTTCAGCAATGATGTGCTGGGCGATCGTGGTCTTACCCGACGATTCTGGCCCGAAGATTTCGCTGATGCGGCCTTTCGGTAGGCCACCAACACCAAGGGCGATATCGAGTGAGATCGCTCCGGTTGGGATGGAATCAATCGCGAGTCGTTCGCGTGAGCCGAGCTTCATGATCGCACCGCGACCGAACTGCTTCTCGATGGTGAGGATCGCCGCTTCAACGGCGCGACTGCGCTCAGTGGAGGGCTTCCCCTCCTCCTTTGGCTCGACGGCTGCGCTCTTCTTGGATTCGCTCTTCTCTGCCATGGGTCACTCCTTATCTTCCGACGCTACAGCCCTCTTCTGCTGAGCTCCTCGTAGTCTGCCTGCCTCGGCGTACCGCGGCTGCATCGCGCCGCGCTCTGGCACGGCGCCCGGCTCGTCGCCGACTCCAAGTCGGGGGGTCCCCGGCCCCCCAGCCGCAGCCCGAAGGCGCGGCAGTTCAGCGGCGAGTGTACCCGACGCGATGGCTCTCCGAACCTCCCCCATGAAGGCGCTCATATGACGCAGGTTGTGGATCGTGAGGAGGCGGTAGGCCAGCAGCTCCTCCGCGCGGAATAGGTGCGCCAGGTAGGCACGGCTAAAGCGCCTGCAAGTGCTGCAGTCGCACAGGGCATCCACAGGCTCCTGCTCGTCGAGATGGCGCGCGTTGCGCAGATTGAGGCGTCCTCCCGTGACCCAGGCCTGCCCGTTGCGGGCAACCCGAGCGGGCAGGACGGAGTCGAAAAGATCGACCCCGCGAAGGACGGCCTCGAGGAGGTCAACTGGCGATCCGAGACCCATCAGGTAGCGAACGCGAGGGTCCCCCTCAAGCGCGGCAACAGTTGCGTCGATCGCTGTGTTGCGTTGCTCTGGGGTTTCGTCCCCCGCCAGACCACCGAGGTTAATTCCATCAAACGGGAGCGAGCGGATGTAGGTGGCGGATTCGGCGCGCAGTTCGGGGTTGATTCCGCCCTGCGCAATGCCGAAAAGCGCCTGGCCTGGTCGGCTGTGCGCTCGCAGCGAACGCACCGCCCAACGATGTGTGCGATCCATCGCTCGTCGCACCTCGCGATCAGTGCTCCCATCCGGCATCACCGGTTGATCGAACGCCACGGCAATGTCTGGACCGAGTGCCTGCTGCACCTCAATAGATCGCTCAGGGGTAAAGAGGTGCATCGAACCGTCGAGATGACTGCTGAATATTGCACCCCCCTCGTTAATGCGCATCAACGGGCCAAGAGAAACCACCTGAAATCCACCCGAGTCGGTCAGGATCGGCCGATCCCACTGCATAAACTCGTGAAGGCCGCCGAAGCGCTGCACCCGCTCATGTCCTGGGCGCAGATAGAGGTGATAGGTATTCGCGAGGATGATCTGTGCGCCGAGCGCCTTCAGGTCTTCTGGGTCGAGTGACTTCACCGTGGCGTTCGTGCCGACGGGCATGAAATCTGGCGTCTGTACGACGCCGTGACCTAAACGTAACTCGCCAGCTCGGGCTCGCGATGTGCTGTCTTGCGCGGTGATCGTGAACTGTGCGGCGCCACCGGCGCGCGCTGGCAGCGTGGCTGGATCAGAGAGCGCAGCGAACTGTTCTGATCGGTTCAGCGTTTCCCCCAGAGTGAAGCCGAATCCTTGCCAAGATGGGCGCGGGCCGCTTCGGTCACGACACGACCCTGTGGGGTGCGGTCGATGAACCCGATTCGCAGGAGATATGGCTCAAAGACATCTTCAAGCGCGTCGGCAGACTCGCCGAGCAGCGCCGCCATCGCAGCCACGCCGACCGGTCCCCCATTGAACTTCTCGATCATGACGGTGAGGAGCTTCCGATCAGTGGCATCAAGCCCAGCCTCATCGATCTGCAGGCCCTGCAGCGCCTGAGCCGCCGCCTCAACGGTGATGTTCGTGGAACCAGCGACCTGCACCTCGTCGCGCACGCGGCGCAAGAGGCGATTCGCAACGCGTGGCGTGCCGCGACTGCGCGCCGCAATCAGCGCGGCGGCATCAGCGGCGATCTCGATTCCAAGGATGCCGGCGGAGCGTCGAACGATTGCAGCGAGATCAGCATCGTCGTAGAAGTCCAGGCGCTGCACAGCGCCGAAGCGATCGCGCAGTGGCGAAGAGAGCATGCCAACGCGCGTGGTGGCTCCGATGAGCGTGAATGGGGCAATTTCGAGCCGCAGCGACTGCGCCGAGCCGCGATTGCCGATGACAATGTCGATGGAGCGATCCTCCATGGCGGGATAGAGCACCTCTTCGACCGCTCGGCCAAGGCGGTGGATCTCATCAATGAAGAGCACTTGTCGAGGCGTGAGGTCAGTGAGGATCGCCGCCATCTGTCCGCCGTGCTCAATGGCGGGCCCAGAGGTGAAACGGATCTCGACGGCGAGTTCCTTAGCGACGATCGCTGCCAGGGTGGTCTTTCCGAGCCCTGGGGGTCCGTGCAGCAGCAGGTGGTCGGCAGCCTCTCCGCGTTCGCGTGCCGCCTGCAGCAGCGTGGTGAGTGAGCGCTTCGCCTCGACCTGGCCGATGTACTCCCCGAGTGATGCGGGGCGCAGCGTGGTTTCGGCGCTCAGCTCCGCGGCGTCGGTGCGCGACTCGTCGCTCATGCTCGCTCCTTGAGGGCTGCGCGAAGACGCTCTGCGAGCGGCGCGGCGGCGAGTGATGCATTGGCAGAGACGGCAGCAGCCATCTCTTTCGCCTCCCGGGCTGGGAAGCCAAGACTTCGGAGGGCGCCTTGCAGGTCGCGATCCGCATCGCCCTTTGCGCCGACCTCGGTCTCCGCTGAAGCCTCTCGGCTCATGCGGTCACCGAGCTCAACAATGATGCGCGCGGCGAGTCGCTTCCCTACCCCAGGGGCCTTGGCGATGAACGCTTCGTCACCATCGACAAGTGCGCGGCGGAGGAGATCCGGTCCGTGCGTGGCGAGGAGGGCGATGGCAACCTTTGGCCCCACGCCGCTCACATCGAGCAGAGTGGCGAAGAGGCGCGCCTGATCGCGTGTTGGGAACCCGACAAGGGTCTCAGTGTCTTCGCGAACAATGTGGTGCAGATAGAGCTCAAGCGCGGCACCCTCGGTTGCGGTGCTTAGGACTGCCGGCAGCGTGCGGATGCGTAGTCCGAGGCCGTTTGAGCTGATCACCACGGCGTCGTCCTCGACCCAGAGCACGGAGCCGTGGATGTGGGCGTACACGGCTACGACCTCCCAGCACGCAGGGCGGCGCGCACCGCTCGATCTAATCCGCTCTCTGCAGCAACCGCAGCAGCAGCAGAGCGATCCAGGCGCGAAGAGCCCGAGCGATGTTCAATCTTGCGCGCGCCAGCACCCCAAAGTGCCAGGGCCAGTGCATCGGCTGCATCGTCTGGAGTTGGCGCCGTCTGCAGCGCGAGGAGCTTCGTAATCGCTTTTGTTACCGCCGCCTTGGTCGCACGACCCTCCCCAGCGATCGCACGCTTCATCTCGGAAGGCGTGGCCTCAACCACCTCGATGTTGTGATCCGTAGCAATCAGCAGGGCGACGCCGCGCACGGCGCCGATCGCGATAGCTGTCTGCACGTTGGATTGCGAGAAGATGCGCTCAATGGCAATGCGATCTGGTCGGTGCTCCTCGATCAGTGCGGTGACGCCATCTCGCAAGATGCTCAGTCGAGCACCGAGTGTCAGCGTTGCTGCAGTGCGGAGTGCACCGTGGGCGACATGTGCTGGGCGCGCGCCACCTGCATCTACAACCCCCCAGCCGAAGGTTGCTGTGCCCGGGTCAAGTCCCAGGACACGCATGCTCATCCAGCGATCTCGGCGAAGACCTCGGGTGGCACCTCGAAGTTCGCCGTGACCCGCTGCACATCATCAAGCTCTTCTAGTGCATCTATCAGCTTGAAGTTCTTACGGGCATCATCCGCAGAGACTTCGACCGTAGACTTCGCGATGATGCCTGACTCAGCACTCTTCACCTTGACGCCGGCGGCCTCAAGGGCACCCTGAACCGAGTGAATCTCATGCGGATCGGAGTAGACAAAGATAGAGCCCTCGTCGGCCTCTACGTCGGCCGCCCCCGCCTCAATCGCCGCCTCCCCTATCGCCTCAAACGAGCCGATGCACTCAATGACACCGCGAGCCTCAAACTGCCAGGCGACGGCGCCGCTGCTTGCTAGAGCGCCACCAGACTTGGTGAAAAGGCTGCGTACCTCTGATGCTGTGCGGTTGCGGTTGTCGGTTGCCGCCTCGACGAGCACCGCAACGCCCCCTGGGCCGTACCCCTCGTAGACAATTTCTTCATAGGCGTCGCTCTGTCCGAGGCCGGCGGCACGCTCAATGGCACGCTTGATGTTGTCGTTCGGCATGTTGAGGCCACGCCCCTTGTCGATCGCCAAACGCAGGCGCGGGTTCGCGACTGGATCGGGGCCGCTAATGCGGGCGGCGATGGTGATCTCGCGCGAAACCTTCGTGAATTGGGCGGCACGCTTCGCGTCAGTCGCCCCCTTGGCGCGCTTGATCGTTGACCATTTTGAATGTCCTGACATGCGGGAAGTATAGGCGAGGCGAGCGCAGTCCCCCTAGGTGTCGGGCGCTAGGCGCGGCGGAGTAGACGGTAGTCGCGGCGCCCCTTGCGCAGCAGGAGCGAACCGTCGGCCAACGGTGTGAACGAGGCGGCGGCGGCGGCGCCGTCTGGCGCGGGGGCGCCATTGACGCTCACGCCCCCCTGCTCAATCAGTCGACGCGCCTCACTCTTTGAGGTGCCAAGTCCTGCCGCGATGACGAGGTCAACCAGCGTGGCGTCGGCGGCAACTGGTAGGCCGCTTGTCGGCAGCTCACCCGCCAGCATCGCCAGGGCCTCAGGCGTCAGCGCTCGAAGGTCTGGGGTGCCGCCCTCGCCGTCGCCAAACAACGCATCGGCCACTGTCGCGGCGCGAGCCTCCACATTGGCCCCGTGCACCATGCTGGTCACCGTTCGGGCGAGGTGGCGCTGCGCTCGACGGGCGGCAGGGTTCTCGGCGTGTCGTGCCATCAAGGCTGTGGTCTCGGCAACGCTGTCAAGGGTGAAGCGATGCAAGAGCGATGCGATCGACTCGTCGTCCTGCTCCATCCAGAACTGGCGGAAGGCGAACGGACTTGTCCGGGCCGGATCGAGCCAGACGGCACCCTCTGCCGTCTTGCCGAACTTCGCGCCGCTCTTGGCGAGCAGGAGTGGGTAGCAGAGCCCGAAGGCCTGCGGCGCGCCGTCGGCGCTCTCACCCTCAGTGCGCCGAATCAGCTCCGTGCCGGCGGTGATGTTCCCCCACTGGTCAGAGCCGCCCATCTGGAGCTCCACACCGTGCAGCTTCCGCAACATCATGAAGTCGTAACTCTGCAGCAACATGTAGCTGAACTCCGTGAACGAGAGACCGCCCTCAAGCCGCGTCTTTACGCTCTCCTTCGCGAGCATGTAGCCAACCGTGAGATGCTTCCCTGTGTCACGAAGGAAATCGATTAGCCCAAGGTCGCCGAGCCAGCTGAGGTTATCCAGCAGCAACGCGCCGCCCTTCCCCGAGAAGTCGACGAGATTAGCGAGCTGCGCACCGATCGCGGCGCGATTGTGGTCCAGCGTCGCTCGATCCAGAAGATTACGTTCGGCCGATCTACCCGAGGGGTCGCCGATCATGCCGGTCCCTCCGCCAACCAGTGCTACGGGGCGACCACCATGCAGTTGAAGTCGACGTAGCGCAAGGACACCCATCAGGTGCCCAACATGGAGTGAGTCAGCGCTTGGATCGAAGCCGATATAGGCGCTGATCGCGGGGTCTGCGACGAGGCGTTGATCGAGACCCGCGGTAACGTCATGGACCAAACCTCGATCGGCGAAGTCGCGGAGGAGCTCGGAGATGAGAGGGTTCGCCATGCGCCCTATGCTACCTTCATAGCGATGGACATGGCCTCGGGAAACTCAGCCCAGCGGAACAGCCGCCCCCGAAAACGCCTGCTTGGGGGGCTCTTCGCCCTCCTGCCGGTCGCCCTGCTAGGCGCCTGCCTGCTGATCGCCGCAATCGCCTATGGCGGCACCATCGCCATTTACGGCGCGGTTGTCGCCGATCTGCCCAACCCAAAGGACCTCGACACTATCGTCTTGAACCAGAACACCACGGTCTACGACCGAACGGGTACCGTCCAGCTAGCCGCATTCGGCTCCGATCGGCGCACTGAGGTTCAATTCGGCAGCATCCCGGGTATCGTCCTCGACACCACCACCGCTATCGAGGACAAAACCTACTGGGAGAACTCTGGATTCGATCCGCTCGGCTTCGTGGCCGCCGCGCTTGACACCGTGCGGGGCTCCGGTCGCGGAGGTTCAACCATCACCCAACAGCTGGTCCGCAGCGTGCTCCTGCCCGACTCTGCGTTCAAAGGGAGCGTTTACGAGCGCAAGGTTAAAGAGATCATTCAGGCCATCCGCCTGACGAAAGAGTTCCCAGGGCGGGTGGGCAAAGAGAAGGTCATTGCCAAGTACCTCAACAACAACTATTACGGTTCGCGCTCTTACGGCATCCTTACCGCGTCGCAGCAATATTTCGGCAAGTCGCTTGATCAGCTCACGCTTGCCGAAGCGTCCCTTCTTGCCGCGATCCCCCAGGCTCCAAGCACCTACGACCTTCGCCAAAATGCGGTCGTCGGTAAGGATGGCGTTATTCGCGTGCCACTTGATTCTGCTGTGGCCAAGCGTCGCAGCGTCGTTTTGGATCTACTTAAGTCTGCCCGAGCGAGCGGCATCCCGCAGGAGACCCCAACCATCACCGACGCGGAGATCGAGGCTGCACGGACCGAAGAGATCATCCTTATCACCTCGCCGCTTAGCAAGATGAGCGCTCCACACTTCGTGAATCGCGTGCGTGACCTCCTCTCAAGCATCCTGTGCACCAACACCGAAGGGTGTCAGCAGCAACTTGACACCAGTGGCTATAAGGTCGTCACCTCACTCGATTGGGGGATGCAGCAGGCCGCAGAGAAGTGGGTGCTCGCCGTTCGCTCAACAAAAATCAAGGAGTACCAAGCATATTTGAAGAGCATCGGCGTAAAGGCGACCGACTGGCTGAAGACAATCCACGGGCTCGAGATCAACAATGCCGCCGTCGCAACGCTTGATGCGCGAAAAGGCGACATTCTCGCCTATGCCGGGTCGGCGGACTATTACGGCACAGCCGACGGCACCGTCTTCCAGCCTGAATACGATGTGCTTAGCGGTTACCGCCAGCCCGGCAGCTCCATTAAGCCGATCATGTACGCCTACGCCCTTGAAGACCGCGCGGTGACCCCAGCAACGATCCTGATGGATGTCCCCGTCGACTTTGGTATGGGCTGGACACCAGGGAGCTCCGAGGGGAGCGAGCACGGTCCAGTACGCATGCGTCAGGCCTTGCAGGGTTCGTTGAATGTTCCGGCTATTAAGGCGCTCATTCGCGCCGGACAAGATCGTGTCTGGCGCCAGATGCGCGATAGCGGGTTCAAGTTCCAGAACAATAGCGAGAACGTTGCTGGTGCCTCACTCGCGATCGGCACCCTCGAGGTGCGCTATGTCGACCTGCTCTCCGCCTATGGCGCCCTAGCCAACGATGGGACGAAGGTTGATCGCCGCTACATCTTGCGTATTGAGGACCGTGACGGCGCAGTCATCTGGAAGGCACCCGCTCCAGTAGAGAGTGCCAACCAAGCGTTTGCCAAGGAGACCGCTGAGCTGATGACTGACATCATTGCGGGGAACACAGACCCTGCAGTCAATCGCCCATGGTCAAAGCGGAAGATCATCGCTAGTGGCGGTAAGCGTCGCCCAGCAGCGTTTAAAACAGGCACCACAGACCAAACTAAGGACCTAGCCGCATTCGGATATCTCGCCGCACCGAGCGATCCGACCGCGCAGCAACTCGTCACCGGTGTTTGGATGGGCAATTCGGATTCGACCCCCGCCACGGTCTACTCCCTCGACTCCGCAGGTGGACTCTGGCAGTCTTACTTCACCGAGATTTCATCGAAGCTGCCAATCGCCGAATTTGCCAAGCCCACAGGCTTAGAAGTGGTCACAATTGATGCACTCACAGGCGAGCTCCCTGGCCCGTGCACCACGCTCACCACGAGCGAATACTTCTTCCCAGGCACCGCACCAACGACCGCGTGCAGCACCACACGCCTCCTTGCCATTGATAGCGCCACCGGGCTGCTCTGGGCTGACGGCTGTGCGGGCACACGGCTTGAGGCCAACTACCTCGATCTAAGTGGACTCGAATCGCAGTGGCCGAAGTGGCAGGCCGCAAACCTTGAGTGGCTTGAACGTGCGCGGCTAGGCGCCGGTATCGTCGGTGGAGTCCGGGGCGGAATGACGGCGTACTTCTACGCACCTGTCTGGCAGCCGAATGGCGCCACGTGGGGTGGGACGATCGCCCCAACCCTCTCGTGCCTCTCAGCTACCGCAGGTCCTTCCCCTACGCCCTGACCAACCGAAGGCGCTTCTCCGTGGCGTTCAACTAGAAGAGCGCAAGAGTCACTCCTTCGCGGCCAGGCTCATCGGCCGATCGCACTTCACGAACCTCAGGTAACTCTCGCAGCTTGCGACGCACCGCATCGCGAAGTGCGCCGGTGCCAACCCCGTGGATGATCTCCAGTTGGTCGCCACCCGCCAGTAGTACGGCGCTAATTCGTACCTCCAGCGCTGCCAGCGCATCTTCAACGCGGGCACCACGTAGATCAAGCTTCGCTGCGGAGAGGGAGCCTGACAGGCGAACTGCAGACTGGGGTATTAACTTTGCCGACGCCAGGATCTTGCTGATCTCCGTAACTGGTAGCGAGCTGTGCATCCGTCCGAGGGCAATCGTCGCGTTCGCGCCATCCACCGCAAGCAGCGTGCCGCGGGCTCCCGATCGCAGCACCACATCGCTACCGACAGCCGCCGCCAGCGCCGTGGAAGAGAGCCCCCCGCTCGCATCTTGCTCTTCGTGCAGCGACGAGGCTGCGCCAGCAGCTACAGCCTGCTGCAGATCCGTCGCCACCGCTAGGATCTCCGGTGTCAGGCTCCCCGACTCAAGCGCCGCCCGCAGCTGTTCAACGCGGAGCAAGATCGAGGCTGCGGCCTCCCGCGCCTCTGCTGTTGCCGCTTGGCGCGCTTCAAGGGCCCCTCGCTCCGTGGCACGGCGCAGCTCTACCGCCTGCGCAAGTGAGTCTGCTGCGCGCTCTTGCAGCCCCTCCGCTACCTGGCGTGCTTCGCGCGCGGCTCGCTCGGCATCGGCAGCCGCAGCAAGCGCTGCATCGAGCGTGGCCCCTTGGTCGCTGCGACGCGCCTGCGCTGCATCAAGTAGAGGCTGTGGCAGACCGAGGCGCGCGGCAATCGCGAACGCCTGCGACCCCCCTGGCACGCCAACTTCAAGGCGATACGTTGGTGCAAGGGTGGCAAGATCAAATGCCACAGAACCGTTCACGACACCCGGTGTGACATGTGCGTACTGCTTGAGTTCCGCATAGTGACTCGTGGCCAACACGCGACAGCCGCGAAGTCGCAGCTCGTCAATGATTGCGGCGGCCAGTGCAGCCCCCTCCGCCGGGTCGGTCCCTGCCCCCGCCTCATCAAGGAGCACTACGTCGCCCGAGACGGCACCGAGCAGAATGCGCTGAATCGAGGTGAGATGACCAGAGAAGGTGCTGAGACTCTGCGCGATGGACTGATCGTCGCCAATGTCGGCCCAGACGTTCCCCGTTGCGGGCACCGCCGACCCAAACCCGCTCGGAATGGGTAGACCGGCGTGATGCATTGCCGTAAGCAGCCCCACCGCCTTGAGCGCCACCGTCTTGCCGCCGGTGTTCGGTCCGGTGATCACGAGCACTCGTCGCTCAACGTCAAGATGCAAGCTCATCGGCACCACTGGCGGCGTGAGCAGCGGGTGGCTCGCCTCTGTCAGGAGCAGATCGCCATCCGGCGCATCGTCGGCATAGAGCCAGTTTCGATCACGCCCAACGTCGGCAACTGCGCGGGCCAGATCGAAGAGCGCAAGGCCTTCACCGTTGGAACGGAGTGCCGTCGCATCGGCACCAACGAGTGCAGAGAGCGCTCCGAGGATCCGCGCCTCTTCGGTGGCCACCGCCGCCTCAGACTCTCGCACGGCGTTTCCGAGCTCTACAACCTCTAGTGGCTCGATCCAGACGGTTTGGCCGGTGGCACTCGCGTCGTGCACGATCCCTGGCACACGGGACTTCCACTCCGAGCGGACTGGCAGAACATAGCGCCCATTTCGTACCGTAACGATTGGCTCCTGCAGGTAGGGGCTGTAGTTTTTTGCGTGTGCAAGCGTCTCAAGACGGGTGCGGAGTCGCTCAAGACTAGTGCGATGGAGCGCGCGCAGCCCAGAGAGAAGCGGTGATGCTGCATCTAGAATCGAACCCTCGGGCGCGATCGCACGCTCAATCGAACTCCGCAACGGACGAAGCGGAGCAAGAGCCGCCCCAAGGGCGCTGAGCGTTGGGCCCGACCCAGCTAGATCGCTAGAGATGCGCTCGACGACGCGGAGCGTCTCGCTGATCGCAAAGAGTGCTGCGCCATCAAGCGAGCCCCCTTTCGCGCCACGCTCTGCCGCTGGCTCTAGGTCGCTCGCGCCGCCAATGTGCGGGTCTCCCCCGTCTCGCCGCAGCTCCGCAATCTCACGGCCGAGGGCTCGCAGCGTTGGTAGGCTGCCGCCGCCATTCGTGGGGCGAAGTTCCGCAGCGAGTGTGCGAGATGGAGCAAAGGCACAGGCTTCGACGAGGATCTCAAGGAGCGCCGCCCACTCAAGGCGTGTCAGGGAGCGTTCGTCGTACGGCCGTGCCGCTGCGCGCTTCACGGAACGAGCAGCGCGCGCAGGCCTTCTGGAAGGAGTCCGCCGAACAGCTGGCCTGCGATCGGATAGATCAGGCCACGTATCACCTCAGACGATTGTGCGGCTGTGATCGCGGCGGCCACATCGCTCAGCGGCGATGGCAGCGGGAAGTTCACCGAGGCAGCGGCATCAAGGACGAAGACGAGGGCGGCGACCGCCACGCTCCACTGCAGCAGGCCGAACACTGCTCCAAGTGCCGTGTCGACCGGGCCGAGGTGAATCGCGCGCAACGATGCTTGCAGCAGGCGGCCGATCAGATATGAGGCGATGGCTAAGAGGATCCAAATCCCGCCAATGAAGATCCCGAGGCCAATAAGGCGCGTATCCACGTCGGGGAAGATCTGAGCGATGAACGCGGTGATGGCACTCTGCCCCTGTGCGCTGATGATCAGCCCAAGGGCGAGTGCGGTGAGGGAGACTGCGCTGCGTGCCGCTCCAGTACGTCCCCCGCTCCACGCCGCAAGGACGAGGAGCACCACAACGACAAGATCGACCAAGACGGTCGCGCTCATTGCCCCTCGACGCCGCGAATGCGTGCCCCGCAGGCGCGGAGCACAGCGCCCTCAAAGGCGGCAAGCTCGGCAGCAATCGCCTCATCATCGGCGCCAGTTGCACTTGGCTGGAAGGTGAAGCGCAGACCAGCTGAACGTTCTCCTGGGGCAAGCGGTGCTCCGGCGAAGAGGTCAAAGAGCTCAACGGCGGTGGCTCGCAATACGGTGCTTCGTGCGACAGCAACCACTTGACCCACGGTAGTCGCCGCGGGGATGAGGAGTGCAACATCGCGCGTGACTGGTGGTGTTGCTGGCGGTAGGGAAATCTGGGCGATCTCCACGCGCCCTGCGCGCAGTCCAGCAATGGCGACCTCGGCGATCAGGATGCGTGGCTCATCGCGCCAGATCGGCGACGCCGGATGGAGCTCTCCGAGAAGGCCGGCGATTCGATCACCCGCGATGGCAGCGTTGATGCCGGGATGAAGCACGGCTGATGCAATCGAATCTCCGTACGCCGGTCGCTCTCCGACGAGGTGGGCAACCTGGGCGAGAAGACGCTTTAGTTCGTCGAGGTTCCACGTCGTTGCGCCCGCGCTCGGCGCGCCCTGCTCACGATCCCCCCAGACCGCGACGGCAAGGCGAGTCCACTCTGATGGGAGACCCGCGGTGCTGGCGTAGCCACGGCCGACTTCAAAGATCGCACCCGAGGTTGCACCGTAGCGAAGATTGGCATCGACGCGGTCGAGCAGGCTGGGCAGCAGAGACTGACGAAGTCGGTCGTGATCCGCCGAAAGCGGATTCTTCAGGACAATCGACTCACCACCTGCGGCACCCTCCGATACCGCGAGTGAACCGGTAACCAGTGCAGCCGGCTCACTCCAGAGGTCAGCCTGTGCGACCGACACGAGAGCATGGGTCACAACTTCGTGCAGCCCTGCATCCGCAAGGAGACGTCGCACACGATCACGGAGCAGCGTTGGACTTGGCCGATGCGGCGGAAGGTCGGCGCTCGGAATTGAGGTTGGGATGCGCTCATAGCCGTGCAGGCGCGCAACCTCTTCGGCGAGATCGGCTTCAATCTCGAGATCACTACGCCAACTTGGCACGCGCACGGCCCGCGCGCTCCCCTTCGCGGCGGAGAGAGAACGCTTCGGCGTGACGACGATCTTCGTTGCATCGGCCGCAGCCTCTGCGCTGATGCCGATTGTGCCGAGTAGTGCAACCTGCTCATCGTCGGTGAGGGCGACTCCGAGCAGCGCGCGAACACGCGCAGGTCGGAAGTTCAGCGTTGCTGCGGGGACCTCTTCGGCACCGCTTACCAGGCGTCCTGATTGGGGCACACCGCCAGCCCACTCTGTGAGGAGTGCGGCTACCTGGTCGGCGCCAAGTACGGCAAGGCGGCGCTCTTGGCCGCGCTCAAAACGATGCGACGCCTCAGAGCGCAGGCTGTGTCGCTGTGCGGTGCGGCGAACCGACGTTGGGACGAAGATGGCGCTCTCGATGATCACGCTGGTGGTGGACGGTGCAACCTCGCTGCTCGCGCCCCCCATCACACCGGCAAGGGCGAGGGCGGCGCGTTCGTCGGCGACCACCAGATCTGTTGCATCGAGGTTGCGCACCTCGTGGTCGAGCGTCTCGAGGCTCTCCCCCTTCTTGGCCAGGCGAATCTGCACGGTGTTGCCCACCTTGGCACGATCAAACGCGTGCGTTGGCTTGCCGAGTTCCAACATGATGTAGTTCGTAGCGTCAACAACGTTTGAGATCGAGCGGAGGCCGGCCGCCTTCAGGCGCATCTGCACGCGATTTGGCGATGCTGCGACCTTGACGCCGTCAACTACGCGCAGAACGACGTGTGGCGCTAGGGCTTCGTCGGCAACGCGAAGAGCAAGCCCAGTTCCTACGGCTTCACTCCCCTCCTTCAGGGATCGCGCTGTGTAGGCCACTGGCGCGCCCGTGATCGCCCCCACCTCGCGGGCAAGCCCCAAGATTGAGAGGAGATCGCCACGATTCGGCTTCACGTCGATATCAATGACATCTTCGCCCAGGTAATCGACAAGAGGCACCCCGAGGGGGGCCGATGGATCAAGGATCAGGATGCCGTCACCGTCGTCGGTTGCGTCAAGCTCTTGGCCGGAACAGAGCATCCCCTCAGAGGCGATCCCCATCTTCTCAGCGCGCTCAATGCGTCGGCCGTCGGGCATTTGCGCGCCAACGAGCGCTACCGGGATGCGCTGCCCAGGAGCAATGTTGCGAGCGCCGCAGACAATGTTGAGGATTGGACCATCGCCGATGCGCACCTTCGTTAGTTGCAGTCGATCGGCTTTCGGATGCGGTCCCACCTCGAGCAGCTCGCCAACGACCAGCTTGTTCCAGTTCGCTCCCCAACGCTCCACGCCGCGAACCTCAAGGCCACGCAGGGTGAGCGCCTCGGCCAACTGCTCGGCGGTCAGCTGGACATCGGTGAACTCACGAAGCCAGGAGAGCGGAATCTTCATCGGAATCCCGCCAAGAAGCGCAGATCGTTCTCAAGGAAGGCGCGCAGGTCAGGGATGCCGTGTCGCAACATCGCGATGC